>CAXAVQ010000311.1:0-3529 GCA_963971985.1 uncultured bacterium | reverse complement strand
CCGGGGAGGAGGAGTACCCGCCTTGGCCGATGCAGTTGTCGGATTACGAGGTGATCACGGTCGTCGATGACATCGTGCTGTATCGGGATTTTGATGGCTTCGACGACGGGGCCGGGGGATTCGATCTTCACGACGCCGCGTCCATTCCCGTCTATGCGAAGCGGGCGGGCGCGGATTCGCCGCCCGTGAGACTGTTCGAAAACCTGCCCGACGAGAGCTGCGGTTCCTGGATGATCAGCCCGAACTTCGTGCTTCCGGCGCCCGCGATCATGGGTGAGCCCAGCGCAGATGCCGTACGGATCGTGCTTGTTTCGCAACTCGGGTGCGTGCGGGTCGTGGATCTTGACGTCGATGCGGGAACAGTCGAGACGGTCGCGGAACTGCCCGGCGACGGCACGGGGGTTCATCTGGTTCTCCTCAACGATGAACCGAGGATGTTGTTGGGCGGCCTCGATCTTGAGTCGGTCGAGGATAAGGTGCGGATCATCGAGTTCGAGGCCTCGGGGCTTCGTGAGGTGGAGACTCTGGTCGTTCCGGAGCGTCCGTTTGTCTTCGATCTCGGGGGTGAGGGGTATGTCGGCGCGTACGGCTATACCGGTGAGGGATTCCGGCTTCGGCAGGATGACAACGACCAATGGAAAGTCACCGCGGTGCCTGTTGAAGACCTGGAGCCGTGCTATCGGGGCGGGAGCATGTTTCTGTCTTCGCCACGCGGGAGCGAGAAGTTGCTGCTCCTCGGCGCGAGGCTGGTGCCGGTCGATTGGACCTACGAGACCGTGCGCGTCGGATGCGAGGACATCGCGCTCCCCGAAGCCAGCCACGATCGGATGGCAGGTGGCTGGGTGCGCCGAGATACTGGTGAGGTCCACCTCCGCCTGACGACTGGCGCGATCATGAAGTCTGAGGGCTCTGGGGACGATGCACTCTGGGTCGACGCGTTCGAGGTTCCCGACGAATTCCAAGCCTTCCTGTACGGGGAGGAAGGGTACGCTGACTCTGGCCCGACGCACGCCGAGGGCGAGTTCTGGTTCTCACGCGGCAAGGATCGGATCGCGCTGATGCGTGTGGATCTGGATGGGGATAACGCGCCGGAGTGGGAGTGGTTGGTGAATGATGGAGCGCCTTGAACGCACGTCGGGGCGTTCGGTCTGCTCGACCCTCCATGCCGGGCGGTAAAAAAATTCTGGATTAAGTGAACCGTCAGCAAACTGCGCGCCCTCCACCTGCGTGGCCAATCTGAAAGGAACGAGATGGCATTATGGCGGACGCGATGGTCAGGCGCAGCGTGTTTGGCGATGTTGACCCTATGGCACATCAGCGCCTGCACGGAAGAGCCGGAAGGGGTTGATCCCTGGACGGAGACCACTCTTGAACGGCCCGCGACCACCGTCACGACCGTGGCTGGCGACCTGGTTGTCTACATCGATTGGCGGAAAGTCGATCCGCATCCGAGGGACATTCTCCCTAGCGGGGGCCGCATCGATCATCTCTCGCGAAGTGAAGCGGTGTATGGCAGGGTAGCCCGGCCGAGTGCCGAGCCGTTCATGCTGAGTGGCAACTGGAACGACGCGTGTTCGTGGACCTATGGGTCGCATGTGCTTCCGGCCCCCGACCACGATTCTCAACCGGGCACGCTTCGCCTGAGCGTCGTCTCAATGGATGGATGCGTCCGTGTGGTTGATGTTCGAACTGTGGATGAGGCTGTCGAGACGGTGTGGGAGTTACAGACGGAGCTGACGGGCGACTTGATGCTTGTTGAGTCTGCTCACGCAAGCGGTTCGTCAACCGTGATCATGAGCGGCTCAAACGGTGGATGGTCGAGTCGTACCGTCTCTGAACTCATAATTCTGGAACTGTCCGACGACGGACCGAGGCTGGTCAACGAGTTCTCGTTCCCCGATTGGAGGCTTCAATACCCGCTTATCAAACTCAGCGAGCATGAGTTCATCGGACTGGACGCATATGAGATGCGCGGGTTCAGACTCAAGAAGGACGCGAACGCGGAGTGGGTTGTCGAAAGTCCTTCCGATGATGATCTCACCGCACAGTACCTCCCAGACATCAACGAGTTCGCGACACCGCTTGGCAGTCAGCCGATCTACGGGCCGAATCCGAGAGGGACGGTACTTCTTGTCGGCGGAGAGAAACTCGTAGGCCCGGCCCGGACCCACGGTGATGTCCGGTGCGGCTGGGTGCGACGCGATACAGGCGACATCCATTTGCTGCTGGACTCGGGGTCAGTCGTGCGACTACAGAGAGGACCTGAAGGCGACGAGTGGGTTCAGATCTTGCGAATGCCTGAGGAGTTTGTGTCGCTCGTTGACTACAAAATCCCGGACTGGTCGACCACCTTTGGTGCAACACTTCGCGAAGGTGAGATCTGGATGGCTCGCGGTAAGGATCGCGTCGCGCTGATGCGTGTGGATCTGGATGGGGATGCGGCGCCGGAGTGGGAGTGGTTGGTGAACGAGTGAGTGCGTTTAGCAGGTCGCGGGGCCTGCGCTTCGCTTTGACCCCGGCACCCAGCGATAGCTGTTGGTGAGAAATGGAATTCGCGTGATAGACCGTAGCCAAATGGATCAATTCTGGATGCGGTTCGTCGAACTGGCGGACCAGATCGGAGACCGGTTCGAGAACCGCCGAGTCGTTGATGAAATCGATCGGTTGGTTTGCGAGTTCGGGAACATCTCGTGGGAGTTCGGCCCGGGATTTCATGACGAGAATGCCAGAGCATTCGTGTTGTCGCCGTCCGGCGACCCGGATTTGTTGCCGGTGACTCGCGAGATCATCGCGGCGGCACCTGAGTGCCCCGGCTGGGAATTCCATCCCGCGAAGCCGGTAAAGCGATGGGATCGGATTATCTTGATCGAGAATCGCGACGGCACGACGGCTGCGGTCGATGTGTCGAATGCGCGCTATGTGTTGCTCCGGCACCCAGATGGCATGTGCACGGTTTTGATCGCTGATCAACAACTGTCGGAACTGCCAGCAGAGCAGCAACGGACCGCAGCGGAGATCTTGCTCGATGGCGAGCTGGGCGAGGAACTCCGCATGACTGCGATATGTGAGGTTGACGTGCAGCGGGAGCTCGACAATCACAACGCGTCGGCGGTGACTGCCATCGAGCACATCCGCGAGCATGTGCTATCGCTCAAGTAGGGCGTTACGAAGGCAACTCCACACCTGCTGCATCATCCGCCTCGCGGAACTCCGGATACCCATCCCCGAGCATCTTGCCCTGCACCTCAACCCATCGCGCGATCTCTGCTTCGCTTGGGAGGGGACGCGGCTGGCCGTCGATGAGCAGCGGGATGAGCAGCGGCCGTCCCGGGGGCATGGCGGTGTTCATGGGCGAGGCGAGGTCGCTGGTGCGATCGCCTTCGGCGTTGCGATAGGCCTGCATCGGGGCGGTGGTGCGTGGCTCGGTGAGGGGGCAGCCGGGGGAGAGGGCCGCCGGGGTGAGGGCGATGGGGCAGTCGGGGTTGACGAAGAGGACCGGGGTGCCGGCGCTGACGCGGGTGCCGGGGTG
>CAXAVQ010000310.1:0-3535 GCA_963971985.1 uncultured bacterium | reverse complement strand
CACGAGGCCGCCATGGCCTGCGTCGATGTCGCCGCCGTAGTGGGGTATGCCTGCGATCGGCTGGACGTCCATCTGGACGACGACTCCGTCCTCGACACGATCGCCCAGCACCCGGAGCGCCGGGTTGGTTTCATCGGCATCGATGCTTCACGCGATGACGCGGTTCGACGCGTTGAGGGGGCGGCGTCCCACGAAGGGGTGATCGGCATCGCGGTCTCCCCCGCCGACCAGGATGTGCGACCGACCGACGACCGCTTCGTCGAGGTCGTTCGTGCCGCGTCGGAACACGGGCTGATCGTGATGGTGCACAACCCGGGGCTGTTCCACCCCGCGTCGGACCTCTCGTTCGCGGACCCGCGCCTGATCGACGAGGTGCTCCGCGAGTACGAGGACGATGCGCTCATTCAGTCCGCGCGATTCGTGCTCGGCGATCTCGGCTGCGTGCCTGTCGAGCAGACGCTCGCGGTCGTCGCGAAACACGAGCGGGTTTTTGTCGAGACCTCAGCGGTCGCCGGGCGACCGGGACGCATGCGCACCGCGATCTTCGCGTCCCATGAATTCGGAGTGGCTTCGCGCGTGCTCTTCGCTTCCGGTTTCCCGCGCGAAACCCCCGAACGCGCGATCGAGCGTCTCTACTCCGTCAACGGGGCGAGCTCGACGGGCGACAGCGGGGAGGCCCGCGTGCCCCGAGAGGTGCTCCGGCAGATCATCGAGGGCGACGCCCTCGGCAAGCTTGGTGTGAAGCACATCTGGGCCGGTCGTTCGTCCGGGTCGGAAGTCACGGTGCACACACCGATGCGCACACGCGATCGCGCCGGGCTGCTCAGTGCCGGGGACGAAACCGAGGAGGGCTCGTGGTAAATCACAGACCGCTCAGTGCGGCGCTCGGCGTCATGCTCGCGAGTTCCTGCATCGGCCTGGCCGGCTGCGCCGGCGGCGGCGCTCTCGGGCTGGGCATGTTCTCCGGCGGGGCCGGCGACGCCACCATCATCTCCACCGCCGAATCGACCCGACTCGACGCCTCGTTCCGCACCGCGGTGTACACCTTCGTCGACGAGAATACCGCCGACCTGTTTTTCACGGACCTGAGCAGCGAACAACTCGACGCCATCATCGCCGGTGAGGACCGGTCCGAAGTTGCGCCCGATGGGGCCCAGATCCTCCACGTGCACCTGTTCCTCACGCCTCGGGCCGGGCGCACACCGATCGAGTTTTCTGCCTCCAACGTCACCCTGAGCCACTACGTGCTCGCCGGCGACGCCATCGGGATTTATGGCGGAGGCGGGTTCCTCCTGCCCAGTCGCGTCTTCACGCGCGAACCCGGGGCCGACCGCTTCGGGGGGCAGATGCGCGAAGCCACCGTCCGCTTCCTCACCGCGACCCCCGGCTTCAACGATCGCATCGGTTCGGGGGTGCTCAACGGCACGCTGAACGCCCGGCTCGACCCGAAAATGTCCGAGCGCTTCAGTCGCCTGCTCAGTGCCTTCTCGCGGGCGGCGGGTCGGATCTGAGGCCTACGCCTGTCATCGCGTGCTGACGGTTTCTCCCGCGTACCAGCGCAGCAGCGTGTCGGTTGCCGCACCGCGATAGAGCGTGCTGAGCAGGTCGCGCGGGAAATCGTGACCGGTCAGCGCCGGGGCGTCGCCGGGTTGGTAGCTCTCCGGTTCGAGCATGTGCAGGTCCGGGTCGCTGATCGGGGATTCGCCGCGGTAGTCGGTTTCGAACATCATCCGAAGCGCGCAGTACCGGCTCGCGTAGAGGTCGAAGGCTTCTTCTTCGGACGAGGCCTGTTTGCCCATGTCGCGCGGGCCGGTATCGCTCGAAAGGTGGGCGTCCATCGTGACGATGTCCGAGCCGAAGACGATCCGGCCCTCGTACTTCCGGAAGAAGGCGATCAGGTCTTCCGACGGGTGTTTGCTGAGCTCCCGGACCATCCAGCGCGTCGCGCTGGTGTCCAAGATGAAGTTCGGGTGCCGACTCAGGAGCCCGTCGAGGAACGCGAGGTCTTCCGGCCAGCCGCCCATGTGCGCGATCAGCCAGGGGAAGGTGTAGACGTCGGCGAGTTCCTCGAGCGCGTCGTAGTGCGAGGCCTTGCTGCCGTAGAACGTCTCGTCGGCGTACTTGGCCTGGAACCAGGTGTCCGGATCGGCCACGTGGACCATGAACATGTAGCCCAGTTCCGCCGCCCGCTCCATCTGTCGGCGGCGCCAGTCCGACTCCAAGGTCATGAGCAGGGGCTGGCCGAGTTTTTTGCCCATGTCCCGCCCGCGCGGGCCGCACCACCATTTCACCATTCTCGCGCCATGGTCGTACCACCGATCGAGCGCCTGGATGAAACCCGTCGTGTGGGCGGTCAGCGGGTCGTCGGACATGTAATCGGGGATGGCCACGAACGAGACGGAATCGCCGAGCACGTTTCGCACGGCTTCCGCTTGCGAGAGCTGTGTCTGGGAGAACGTGTGGGTGACGCCGAAGGCCTGGCGGGCCTCGGCGTAGATTTCCGCAGCGCGGGTTCCGTTGATGTGGGTGTGCCCGTCGATGATGTCGACCGGCGGGCGTCCGAGCGTGCGTGCAACGGCTCGGTAGTCCACGCCGAAGCGGTTGTCCGACGTGACGGGGTTCGGGCCGCCGTGGGGCATGGTGAAAGGATGAGGCATCCGCCGAGTGTAGGCCCGGTGGGGGAGCGAGTCGGTCAGACGTGGGGACCGATGCGGACCAGCGGCTCGCCTTCCTCCATCCGCAGGCTCGAGGCCACGACCTCCCCGATGTACAGCTCGAAATCGGTGTCGAGGTCGAGGTGCATGCTCACCCGGCAGTCCAGCCACAGCAGGGCTCGTCGGATCAGGGGCGAGCCGGTCTGCCCGGGGTCGGTTTCGATCGAGTCGAACTGATCGACCTCGTCCTCGTCGAACCCGGTCAGGTGGGCGCTGGCGAATTTCCGCTCAAGGAAGTCGTCCGAGTCCGGGATCTGGCACAGCCCGAACGCTTTGGAATCCCGGATCAGCGGCGAAATCGGCTGGCCCTTGGGCATCGCGACGGAGACGCAGGGCGGGGCGGTCGAGGCGAGCTGCACATACCGAACGATCTGGCCTCTCCGGTGGTTCTCGAACGACGCCGTGATCACAAACAATGGCCGCGGCAGCAGTTGCATAGCCGGGTGGTCCGCCACCCCCGGCACTCCGGCGTCCTGGCTACGACGCGCTGCTCGGTTGTGGGTGGGCTTGGGCATCGTGACTCCAGCGTGGCGAGGATGAAGTGGGCTTGTGGATAAACGGTGAGCAGTGAAGTCTTGCGAAAAAAAGTGCGCCGAACGGTTCGGGAACAGCCCCTGACCGCCGGGGCACAACAAGTTGTGTTCTTTATCGGGTTTATCGGTCGAAGTCGCAAGAGGAATTATCCGGACACAAGGTGCAAGGGCTGCGCGTTCGGAATGGGGTCGGGGGTCGAAGTGGGGGAAATGGTGTCGAAATGTGGGGCTGAGTGTTGCAGTGTGTTGAGGCGTGGGGTACTTTCCGTCCGACGAGTCGTTTGGGCT
>CAXAVQ010000309.1:0-3548 GCA_963971985.1 uncultured bacterium | reverse complement strand
CCCCACCCGCCGATCGACGTCGAAGAGCTCATCCGCGGCGCCGTCCCCAGCGTCGACTTCGCCGATGTCCGAGGCCAGGAATCCGTCAAACGCGCCCTCACCGTCGCCGCTTCCGGTTCCCACAACATCCTCATGCTCGGCCCCGCCGGCACCGGCAAAACCATGATGGCGCGCGCCCTGCCGGGAATCCTCCCGCCCATGACCTGCGAAGAGGCCCTCGAAGTCACGCGCATCTACTCCGCCGTCGGTCGCCTCGCCGATGCGCCTAAGAGCGAGCACGCCGGGGGCGGAACCATGACCGCTTCCTGCGCCGGCCTCGTCACCACCCGCCCCGTTCGCACCCCGCACCACACCGCTTCGGCCGCCGCAGTCATCGGCGGCGGCGCGATCCCCAAACCCGGTGAGATCTCTCTCGCCCATCGAGGCATCCTCTTCCTCGACGAACTCCCCGAGTTCCCAAGGCCCGTCCTCGACACCCTCCGCCAGCCGCTCGAGTCCGGTGACGTCACCATCTCCCGCGCGCACTCGTCAACCAGTTTCCCTGCCAACTTCATGCTCGTTGCCGCGATGAACCCCACGCCGAAGGGCGACATGCCGACCGATGCCGTCAGCCGCGCCGCCATGGAGCGATACCTCGGGCGACTGTCCAAACCGCTGGTGGACCGCGTCGACATCCACGTCGAAGCGCCCGCCGTGCCATGGAAGCAGCTTTCCGCAACCGATATGCCCCCCGGCACCTCCACGGCCGAGATGCGTCAGCGCGTCGAGACCGCCCGGCGCGTCCAGCACGAGCGACAGGGGCCCATCCTCAACGCCGACCTGCCGGGCCGGGAACTCGACCGCATCGGGCGATTCACCGAGAGCGCCAAATCCCTCATGGGCCAGGCGATCAGCGAACTCGGACTCTCGGCACGCGCGTACGACAAGATCCGGCGCGTCAGCCGCACCATCGCAGACCTCGAAGAATCAGCCGATGTCCACGACGCCCACGTCGCCGAAGCCGTGCAATACCGGCTCCTCGACCGTCGCGTGTGATCCCCGAGCGGTCATCCCGCGTCGGGCTCGCCGAAGTCCAGCCCGACGCAGTACCCCGTCCGCCACATCGGATACTCCACCTCGCAGCGATACCCCACGAACTGCGACGCGTCCGCGCCGATCTTCTCGAACAGAAACCGAGTCAACTCCGGGTGCCGGGCGTAGTGGTGGGACGCCGCGTTGCCCAGCCCGCTCCCGAGCAGTTGCAGGCGTGGACCGTCGGCGAAACGAGTCTGCCAGCGATCCCCGACCTGCTGCGCAAAGTCAGGACGCCATAGGTGCGCATCCAGCGAAGGGATGCACCCGCGCGCCACGTCCCGATGCAGGTACACATCGAAGATCATCGCTCGGGTTGGGAAGTTCACCAGCGCCCAAGCTTCCTCCAGCGGCGGCTTCTGCGTCCGCGGGTGCACCATCCTGCCGCGCGTCCCGAACATCAGGTCCACCGGCTGCCCGATCGTCTCCGGGT
Organism: uncultured bacterium; assembly: GCA_963971985.1. Lineage (GTDB taxonomy): Bacteria > Planctomycetota > Phycisphaerae > Phycisphaerales > UBA1924 > JANSXG01. Next base: position 2,044 of record CAXAVQ010000309.1, on the reverse strand, counting down.
CCGCGTCGATCGCCTGCACCATGAACTCGTTCGGCTGACGCGTCGAAACCACCGGGAGTGGCGACGACGAAAACTCCCGAAGCACCGTGGCCGGAGACCCCGGATCGGCATCAGCCACCAGCGGCGTGAACTGGCCGTGTGCAAGGGTTCCGTCTTCCTTCTCCCGCGAACTGCTCGTGAAATTGTGAAACGTCAGCGGCACCGCGTCCGGTCGCGCGACATGCCCGACCAGCCCGTTGACCCGGTCGATGTGCAGCGACTTCGGATCGCCCGCGACCGGGTGGTACGCGTACACCGCCACCCACGTCTCCGAACAGCGACCCGTCACATCCGCCGCGGCCTGGAACAGGTGTTCGCGCGAATCGGATCGGTCGCCCGTCGCGGACGCGTCGCCGGACAGCGGCGTCGCTTCGATCCGGCGCAGCAGTTCCGCGACCGAGCCGCCCTCACGCTCGACCAGCGATGCGAACCGCTCGATCGCCGCTTCCAGTCGCTCGATCGCGTCTCGGTCGATCTTCCCGGAATCGCGCGCCGCGTCGACCATGGCCCGAAGACCCCTCAGGCCGGGGAGGCGCTCGATGATCCCCGGGCCCTCGTAGGCCGAGCCGGTCGCAAAGACCGCGCGCTGACATGTGGTGCGATCGACCCCGAGAAGCCTGGACAGCCCGCTCGCGTTCTGGGCGTCCTCCGGACAGGCGTTCAGAAACGAGCGGACGCCCTCGTGCAGGCGCCGTGCTACGCGATCGGCGCTCTGCAGCCCGCCGGGATCCAGCCCCTCCGATCTCCTGCTCCGCTTTGGTCCCGCGATGGCCATGCTGATCGGCATGGTATGGATCCCACGCCCGCGCTGCGGCGAGTCGCCGGATCCGGGGTCGTTTTTGCGGCTTGTGCGGATTTCTGGGGGCATGCGCTTGACGGGTTGTAAAGGCCGATGCAGTATGTTCAGAACAGTGTTCTGAACAATATAGCACGGAACCAGCCTCGAGCAAACCGTCACGGACGTTTCCGAGGCGTACCACGAGCGACTCACACTCGGGCCGACATGGCACGCAACCGAGCACAGCGACCAGCGGCCCATAGAACCGGAGAGACGACAATGAAGACAGCAACCATGAGCATCATCGCCAGCCTTTCACTCGGCGCAAGCGCCTTCGCAGGCGGCACCGCCGTCACCTTCGACAATGGCCCGGAGGGCTGGACGATCAACGGCCAGGCCACCATCGAGCCCACCGGCGGCAACCCCGGCGCACACCTGCGCCACGTGCAGATCGACACCTTCGGCTGCAACATCCGCACCGACTCCAACATGGATTTCGTGACCGACTTCACCCAGACCGGACCGGTCCGCATCACCGTCGACATCAAAGTGAACTCGATTACGTTCGGCGGCAACGAAGTCCCGCGCGACATCGTCCTCGAACTGCGCGATTACGACATCGACGGGCCGTACCCCTACAACTCCGTCTGGTTCCTCGCCGGAGAGCTGCCCGCCCCGGGCGAGGGCTACGTGACCTACGAGTTCATCATCGACAACGTCAACGACACCGAACTCCCCGCCGGCTGGGGCGGCACCGGAGCCGAAGACCCCGACACCTTCGAGCCCATCCTCCCCGACAACCGCACCTGGACCGACATGCTCCAGAGGATCGACGAAGTCCAGTTCACCACCTTCGTCCCCGGCTTCTTCTACGGTTTCACCAACTACGACTTCGAAGTCGACAACATCACGATCACGCCGCTCGAGCCGGTCTGCCCTGCGGACGTCGACAACTCCGGCTCCGTCGATCTCGCCGACCTCAACACGGTCCTTGCGAACTTCGGGCAGACCACCGACTCCGGCGACACCAACGGCGACGGCGAGGTCGATCTCGCGGACCTGAACGCCGTGCTCGGGGCCTTCGGCACCTCCTGCGAGTGAGCTGACCGACCCTTACGGGTTCACCCTGACTGTTCATCGAACACGAGATTTCTCACGGGAATCTCGCGTTTTTTCGTGCGCGCCCGGAGCGGATGTCGCCTTACCCTCAGTGATCTCCTTCAGAGA
>CAXAVQ010000308.1:0-3576 GCA_963971985.1 uncultured bacterium | reverse complement strand
TACTCGTCGGAGCTTGGTGACAGTGCCGGCTCGCTCTCGGACCAGAGCGGCAAATCGATCACCTCGGCCGAATCGTTCCGGAGCTGGTTCCGCGACGACCCGAACTACAACCTCTCCGACACGCACGACATCGTGCTCGAGCGCCAGCCCGGCACGAACAAGTACGTGTTCCATATGCACGACGACAACAACCAGGCCGGCATCCAGGGGTTCTTCCCCGCCGACGGCAAGCTCTGGAACGACCACAACCAGCAGTACGGTCACAACTACTACCTGACCTTCGAGCTCGAGACGGAATTCGTCTACCAGCAGGATCAGGACCAGACCTTCACGTTCGTCGGTGACGACGACGTCTGGGTCTTCGTGAACGGCGAACTGGTGATCGACCTCGGCGGCGTGCACGGCGCGGTAAGCCAGACCATCGACCTCTCCCGCCTCGGTCTCGAAGACGGTCAGAAGTGCACCCTGACGCTCTTCTTCGCAGAACGTCATACCACCCGATCCAACTTCCGCGTGGAAACCACGCTGAACCTCCGCACCGCGGAGCTCCCGAACACCTTCAACCTGTACGACTGATCCGTCGTCGGGTCTCGGGTCACACTCAGACGACGCGTCCCAACCGGGACGCGTCGTTTTTCATTTGCGCGTGCCGGTCCGGTTCAGGGCTCGGTGGGGAGCGAACGGGCGACCCAGCCGTTCAGACCGTCGCGCATGAAGTAGACCCTTTTGAAGTCTGCTTTCAGGAGGCGTTTGGTCAGAGCGATGGCGGTGGCGGACCCCGGGTCGTTGCCGTAGACGACGATCTCGCGTGCCCGGCGCAGAACCGCCGGCGGGGCCTGCGGGTCGAAATCGCGGAGATCGATGTGGATCGAGCCGGGGATCCGGCGCTCGGCGTGCTCCGAAGCGGAGCGGGCGTCGACGAAGACCGTCCCGGACGAACCGGCCTCGATCTTCTTCGAAGCGTCGGCGATGGCGATGTTTGTGATCGCCTTGTCCGAGACCGACGTTGAGCAGCCCGTCGACGCGAAAACCGCGATGGCGCTCAAGAGATACGGGATTGTCCGGATTCCGATGGATGAAAGCTTGGCCATGGGCCCAGCATACTCCGATTTTTTCCTCGACCGACTGGAATGAGTGGCGGGCTGGGGCGTTTGATCTTCTGGTATGCACCCCGCTCACCAGATCGTGCTCTCATTGTTCGTCTGCCTCGGGCTGGCCTTGGCCGGTTCTCAGGCCTCGCAGCCCTCGTCGGCCATGGACGGCACCAGCCTCGTTCGCGTCTCAGCGGTCGCCGAGTATCAGGCGGCACAGGTCGGCGAGGCGGTCCCGATCGCGGTCCGCTTCCAGATCGAGGACGGCTGGCACACCTATTGGAAGAACCCGGGCGATACCGGAGCCGAGATGCGGATCGCCTACGACGGCCCGGAATGGGCTCGTCTGGGAGAACTGCATTGGCCCACCCCGAAACGGTACCTCTCGCCCGGTGACCTGCTCGACTTTGTTCACGAGGGCACCGTCGTACTGCTCACCGACGTGACCGTGGACCAGGAAGCATGGGAGGCGGCCGGCAGGCCCGAGACACTCGCGTTCGACCTGAACTGCGAGTGGTTTGTCTGCAAGGAGATCTGCCTGCTCGGCGAGGGCTCGGTGTCTCTGGAACTCCCGGTTACCACCGAGACCTCGTACAAGAACCAGGGGGCCCGGGAGGCGTTTTCCGAGGCTCGGCGATCGCTGCCACGTCCGTGGGAGGACGTGCCGGAGCAGATGTATCGCGCTTCGTTCGAGAACGGCGTTCTGACCCTGTCGGCCCCGCGTGCGACACGCATGACGTTCTTCCCAGCGCCCTCGAAGGAGTTGGCGCTGCCGGTGGATGCGCTCTCGGAGGCCGAAGCCAAAGGCGACACGCTCAGGATCCGGTATCGAGATGAGGCGTCTGGTGTTGAGCACCTCGAGGGCGTGCTCGTGTTCGAGCGGGGCAACCCCGGCGCGGTCAACCACATCACCTACGCGATCGAAGTCCGCGTCCCGGTTCGAACCGAGGAGCCGGTTCCACCAACCGATCGAGATTGAATCACGCGCGACCGTTCACCGGTCGCGTCGTCTGTTCCGCCGGGGCAATCCCGCCACCGGCGACCAACGCCCTTCGATGGGCGAAAAGGAGTGAAGCATGAAGAAGCGTACGAAACTCGGATTTGCTGGATTACTCGTTGCAGGTGTTGCGGCCCTCGGTGCGACCGCGACCGGAGTGGCGGTCGCCGCCCAGAGCAGCGACGCGAAGGCCAAGGTCGGTGAGAAGGCTCCCGACTTCACGCTGCCCGCACTGAAGGGCGACGAGAAGCACACCCTCAGCGATTACACCAAGGACGGCAAGATCGTCGTTCTGGAGTGGTTCGCACCGGACTGCCCCTACGTCGTCAAGCACTACCAGGACACCGAGAAGTCCACGGTCAACAACCTGGTCAATGAGTTCAAGGACAAGGACGTGGTCTTCCTCGCCATGAACTCGGCGCACAGCGGCCATCCGTACGGCAATAAGGATCGCAACATGGAGCGCGTCGAGGAGTGGAAGATCAACCACCCGATGCTGGTCGATGCCGACGGTACCGTCGGCAAGGCCTACGGCGCCCGCACCACGCCGCACATGTACATCATCGACACCGATGGTGTCCTGCGCTACGCCGGTGGCCTCGACAACGACAGCAGCGCCCGCGGCATCGGTGACGTGAACTATGTCCGCCAGGCCCTCAACGAGATCCTCGCCGGCGAGACCGTCACCGTGACGGAGACCCGTCCCTACGGCTGCAGCGTCAAGTACGCCAAGTAATCGGATCGACCAGTTTGCTCTCGATCAAAGCCGGGTTCGCCCGGCTTTTTCGATGCGCTTACGACTCGTCGGCGTCGAAGGTCTCGTCCTTCTTCTCGGCCTTGGGGATCTCGGGGCGGTGCAAGAGCAGCGCGACGAAGGCCAGCACGCTGAGCATGGCGATCGAGATCATGCCGACCGACTGGTAGCCGTAGGGCTTCCAGGGGGATTCGGGGCTGATGGTGGTCGGTGTGCCGTCCTGCACCCAGCTCGCTTGCATGAGCATGTCGCGTTCGCGATCCGACTCGGGGTCATCGACGCGTGTCAGCGTGACCTCGGCGCCGGGCTGCTGGAGGGCGGTGTGGATCTGACCGAGCTGGTCGTTGAACTCCTGCGCGCTGCCGATCGACCCCGCGATGCGCGACAGCGAGCCGGCGGCGAAGATCAGAGGGAGCACCAGCCCGACGTGGATGCCGATCATGCCGAGTTTGCGGTTGCTCTTGATCATCAGGCCCAGCACCGCCGCGGCGATGGAGAGGGCTGCGGCGACGGCGGGGATGATGAACGCGGTCGCCGGCTTCGCGCCGGGGGGCGCGACCGACATGGTGACGTAGCCGGAGATGAGCAGGCAGACGGCGTACACGAGCATGGTGATGGCGAACTTGATGGGCACGGTGGGTGTCCTTTGCGGGGGGGTTCGTCTGTGAGATTGATCAGGCGACTTCGGCGGTCTGCGTGGCGTGCGCTACGGCCGCTTCGGCGAGCAGCTCGAC
>CAXAVQ010000307.1:0-3581 GCA_963971985.1 uncultured bacterium | reverse complement strand
ACGGCACGAAGTAGCTCGCGGTGCGATCGGGCAGGTTCGCGGCTTTGCCGACGTACAGCACCACGCCCTTGTGGTCCTTCATGAGGTACACGCCGGGCGACTTCGGCAGGTCCCGCGCCTTGCGCAGCAGACGGCTCAGGCGCTGCTCGTCCGACTCGGTGCCCCAGGGCGGGGGCGTGTCGGAGGGCAGGAAGCCGTCCTCGTCTTCGATGATGTGGTCCGGATCGTCGGCCATCGGACCCAGAGTGTAGGAGCGCAATCACGCGAAGGGCGGCGCAGAAAAACCGGCCCCGGGGTGGGGCCGGTGAGTCGCGGCGGAGAGAGACCCAAACGGAGGAATCAGAGTTTCCGGCGACGCACGACGCAGAAGCCGGTGGCGAGCACGAGCCCAGCGATGCTCGCGGGGCCGGGGATCTGCGCGACCTGCACGAGGCGTGCGTTGATCTTCGCGCCCTCGCTGGGGTTCCGGCGCGTGAAGCCATCGAATGCGACGCGACCGGAGAGTTGCCAGTCCTCGGCGAGCAGGTTTGCGTCTTCGCCGAAGTAGAGGTTGGTCTGGGCGTAGGTCAGACCGTCCGGGGAGGTCGAGAGCGATGGCCATGCCGATTCGGTGACGTCGAAACCGCTGAAGGCGAGGTTCGTGACGTCCACCGTCGCGCGGCTGCCCGACGAGGCGAACTGGATCGTGTTGAACGAGCCGAGCCCGGAGGTATCGAATTCGAGCGAGCCGGACAGGCCGTTGGTCCGGGCCACGGTCCACTGCAGACGGTCGAGCGCAGCGGAGTAGGTCAGCACGAAGTCGAACGCGCGGTTCTCGAACGCGCCGCGTCCGTTGCTCAGGTTGGCCTGGTTGTCGCCGGCGACCGGGTCGCCGTTGTTCTCGAGGCGGAGGTCCCAGTTCGTCGTGTCGGCACGGAAACGGGCTTCGAGCACATCGGCACTGGAGTACGCGTACCCATCGCCGGGCTGGCCGACCGAGTCGAGGAACATCGGAGCGGCGAACGCCGCCGGGCTCGCGAGCGCGATGAGCGGCAAGGCGAGGGGAAACGATTGATAGACGGATCGCAAACGCTTCATGGGGCACCTCCTGCGTGGTCACGGAGACGGGGTCTCCGAGAGGAGGTTCTGATCCAGCGGGCGCGAACGGAAGCGACAACCCGTTCTCGTCTTCGGTGCGACGACCGCTGTGCCGATTGCGGGTTATTCGGGCGTGCTGAGCGCCAGCGCGCAGAACAGTTCCACACCCAGCCCGATCGCGTCGTCGTTGAAGTCGAACTTGGGGGTGTGGACGTTCGGGTAGACGTCCATGTGGTCCGGGCGCAGGCCCAGCAGGAAGAAGCTCGCCGGGCAGTGGTGGCCGTAATACGAGAAGTCCTCGCCGCCCATGGTCGGCTTGTCTTTCTCGACGAGGTGCGTCTCGGCCTTGTCGCCGAGCACCGAGCGGGCCACGCTTCGGAAATGCTCGGTCGCGCCCTCATCGTTGAAGGTGACGGGGTAGCCGGCGTGCCAGGTGATCTCGGCCTCGGCGCCGAACGCCGCGGCGGTGTTCCGGGCGATCCGTCGGAACTCCTGCTCGGCCATGGTCCGGGTTTCGGGGAGGAGCGTGCGGATGGTGCCGCGCAGCTCGGCGGTGTCGGGGATGACGTTGTGGGCGTCGCCGGCGTGGATCGCGCCGACGGTGACCACGACCGCGTCGTTCGGCTCGGTCCGGCGACTGGCGATGGTCTGCAGGGCCGTGACGATGTGAGTCGCCACGACCACCGGGTCGACGGTTTTCTCCGGCAGCGCGGCGTGCCCGCCCCGCCCGCGCACGGTGACCTCGAACTCGTCGGTCGCCGCGAGCAGCGGGCCGTTGCGGGTCGAGACCTTGCCGAGTTCAAGATCGGACCAGCCGTGCAGGCCGAACATCATGTCCACTTTGGTGCCCACGCCAAGCGCCTTCTGCAGGGCGCTGCCGTCGATCGCGCCGTCGGCGCACATCTTCTCGCCCCCCGCGCCGCCCTCCTCGGCGGGCTGAAAGCAGAACACGATGTTGTTCGGGCGGTCGTCGCTTTGTGCCAGCACGCGGGCGGTTGCGAGCAGGATGGCGGTGTGTCCGTCGTGCCCGCAGGCGTGCATGACGCCGGAGTTCGTCGAGGTGTAGGGCAGGCCGGTGTCCTCAAGGATCGGCAGGGCGTCCATATCGGCGCGGAGCCCGATGGTGGGGGCGGTGTCGGGGTCCTCGGTCGTGGCGGGCAGGTAGCCGACCACGCCGGTGCCGAGGCCTCCGGGCGATTCCGGGGCAAGCCCCTCAACCACGGCCATACCGAGTTCGCGGAGCGCCTCGGCGACACGCTGGCTTGTTCGCGACTCCTTAAACATCAGTTCCGGGTGGCGATGGAGGTCGCGGCGGAATTCCACGGCTTCGGGAAGGAGATCGGCGATGGACTGGCGGAGCGAGGGGGCGAGCTGGTGCATGGTGGAATGGTAGATCCATCAGCCCAGCGATGCGGCACCCGACGCTCTACAGCCGATCAACGTCACCAGTCCACCGCAATGAGGGGTTCCGTTTGGAAGGGTGGGGGAAGGGAATCGGCTCTGGACGGATGCCCGATCGCCACAGGGGGTTTCCTCCAGAAGCGAAGGTTTGTGTGTTCCGATGAACGAGTGGCGGCAGAGTGCCGCGCCCCGTTTCACCAATCTCGCGAGGGATTCCCATGAACAGCCATCGCCTCCTTGTGACCGCCGCCGTGATCGGCCTCGGTGCCGCCACGACCAGTCTCGCCGTTGGGCCCGCCGACGATGTGCGTGCCACGATCGTCGGTCAGGTCGCCTCGACCGATCTCGCCCCCGAGGTGCAGGCCTTCGTGTCTGAGAAGCTCGCCCCGCTGATGACCAACCAGGTGTTCGTCAGCGAGGTCGCGAAGCAGAACGGCAAGAACCGCCCGCTGTCGGAGATTCAGCAGATGTGCGCCGAGTGGTCGGCCGCGGAAGAAGAACTGCCGATCATGCGCGAGATGCTCTCGAACGCAGTCGCCAACGAGATCCGCAAGGTGTGCGGCACCATGCCGCAGGTCGGGGAAGTGTTCGTTATGGATAACCAGGGCGCGAACGCCGGCCAGAACGCGCTGACCAGCGACTTCTGGCAGGGCGACGAGGCCAAGTGGAAGAAGTCGTTCAACGAGGGCAAGGGCGGCGTCGATGTCGGCAAGGCCTCGCTGGACAAGTCCACCAACGAAGTCCTGCAGCAGGTGAGCCTGCCCCTGATCAACGAGCAGGGCGAGGTGATCGGCGCGATCTGCTTCGGCCTGCGTATCAACCAGTTCTGACCCGTTTCGTCTCTCCGTTCCAGCACATGATGCCGGGCCCGGTCAGCGACCGGGTCTGTGCGCAACTTCCTGACCAGGGACTACATCAATGACCATCAAGTCCAAGCTCTTTGGGGTCGTCATCGGCGGCCTCCTCCTGCTCGGCTTCATCTGCGGATTCGCGTGGTATCAGATGAACTCGATGTCGTCGGCGATGTCATCCGTCATGACCGACGATCTCGAGCCGATCATCACCGACGACATCCCGCGTCTGAACGCGATGTCAGCCAGCAT
>CAXAVQ010000306.1:0-3585 GCA_963971985.1 uncultured bacterium | reverse complement strand
GTCGGAGCTGAAGGTGAAGATCATCGCGCTGCCGACGAGCGACCAGGTGCCGTTCGATGTGAACACCAACCTGATCGTCGAGTTCTACCGCTAATCCCCAGCTTTCGCTGCGACCGGGCCCGCTGGAAATCGGCGGGCCCGGTGCTTTGAATCTCACAAGATCCCGCGTCGGCCGCGCGCTCGGTAAGGCGGAAGCACCATGCTGAAGTTCCTTCGCAAGTACAACACGCTCATCCTCGTCGTCGGCGGCTCGCTGCTGATGGTGGTGTTCCTCGTGCCTCAGGCGATTGAGCAGATCGGACGCAACCCGGCGAACATCGCCTACGCCGAAGTCGAGGGCGAGACCCTGTCGATGGAAGACGTCAGCGGGGTCCGTGACAGTTGGCAGATGATCAACCAGCTCGTTCCCGAAATCGTTGCGTTCATGCAGATCGAGGGACTTGACCATTGGCTGCTGCTGACTCGTGAGGCAACGCAGAACGGCCTGATCGGTGGCCCGACCGACGGCGCGTCAAGCTTCGGCTTTTTCGCGGACGTCTATGGTCAAACGGTGGTGAACCCGTGGGGCTTCCAGTCCACCCAGCAGTACCTTGATCAGGTCCAGGTGGAAGCCGACAACTACCGTGCGCTGATGACCGATCGGCTGGAGCGTCAGACCGCCACCGGGCGGTCCGAAATCGTGTATTTCCAAGCTCTCGCCAAGCTCCGTGGGGTGACCCGACTGCTCCAGACGAATTCGTCGCTGGCGGGGCTCTCGATCCCGGAGACCCAGCTCGCGGCAGCTGACCTGTTCGATCGTGTCACCGTGACACTCGGTATCGTGCCGGCGAGCGCGTTCCGCCCCGATCCGTCGACTCTCGAGCTCGAAGACGTGCGGGCGCATTTCGAGGCCTATCGCGAAACGGCTCCGGGACAAGGCGATTTCGGCTTCGGTTACCTGCTTCCTGACGCGGTCAAGTTCGAATGGATCCGTGTGAACGCCTCTGCGATCACGCAGTCGATCCAGGCCTCACCGGCTGACGAGCTCGAATACTACCGACGCAATGAGGACCGATACCTCGGGCAATCCTTCGAGGAAGTTCGTCAGAGGGTGCGCACGGACTACGTGAATTCGATCGCTCGACAGCGTCTTGACGCCATCGCCAAGGAGATCCAGCGGGAGCAGCTCCGTTCGGCCCAGAGCCTCCCCGAGGACACGCAGAACTCACGGTACCGTTTGGTCCCTGGCGATTGGACGGGCCCGGAACTGGAGACCTACGCCGACAAAGTGCGCAGCGCGGCGGGGCTCGAAGGCGATGCGTCCACGGACTTATTGACCCTCGGAGACTCTACGGACGCCTTCAAGTCGTCGTCGGATATCCAGAGTTCCCCGATCGGTCGATCTCGGTATGAATTCACCGCGACCGAGGTAATCCCCCTCCCGCAGTTGCTTCTTTCCGCGAAGGAGTTCGGGGGCGACGAGCGACACGACCTGCAACGCGGCCTGCTCTTCGGACCGCTCCGCCCGAGCGGCCAGGGACCGCGTGATCTCGTCTTTGTCCGGATCACCGACGTCCGCCCTGAAGGGCCTGCGCAATCACTCGAACTTGTTGAGGAACAGGTCCGCGAAGACCTCGCGACCCTGCGGGGCTTCGAAGAGTTGACCGCCCGCGCTGATACCTTCCGCGCCGCGTTCGCCGACGGTGGACTCAACTGGTTCAACGATATGGACTTCTCGAACTCCGCAGACGCGCAGCAATACCTCGGCGCGGTGATCGGCTACGACACCGTTCAGTCCGATGTTGGCAACCCGCTTCCGCAACTGTCGAACTCGGCGCTGCCCGAAGCGGTCATCGATCACGCACGAACCCTCGATCCCACCCAGCCGCTCAGCGACGTGCCGACCGATGTTCGGACCACGTCGGCGCTCCTGCCGGACCAGTTGTCACTGGGCCTCGCGACGATCGAGTCTTTCCGTCCGGCGACGGTCGATCGCATGCGTGATGGGATGGCTCGGATCGAGCAACGCGTTCGCCAGCAAGCACAGTCGGTGTCCAACCAGCCCGTGTACACGTTCGACGCGATGGCCGAGCGAATGAACTTCAAACTGTTGGACCGGGACGACGAGGACATCTGAAGCGATTCCGGGCGTTCAGGACCCGAGCTCCTCAAACCCGAGTTCGAGGCGTACCTGATCGTCGAACCCCGCGACGGACCGCCGGAACCGTGCCGCGTCGAACCGACGGGGCAGCCCGTCGAACCCGCCTTCCCTCGCGATGACGCTCAGGATCGCCTTGGCCACGTCGACCGGACGAACCAGCCCCCGCCCCCAGTATTCGTAGTCCGCCCACGACATCAGGATCTCGACGGCATACACCTCATCGGAGGCCGTCACCTGACCGGTGAACACCCAGCCTTTCGCGGTCTCGGATTCGTGCAGGTCGAACATCATCGGATCAGATACTCCCTCCCCCGTCATCGGGGCAAGACCGCTCAACACACGAATCCTCAGGCCCGTCCACAGACCGCTCCCCTCCTTTTCGATTCCACGCACCTTGGAGCCCGAATATGCCACGCCCCTCTGATTCCGGCGCACCGGATTCCCGTCGCGGACCGCAGCGCAACAAGCCACGTCGAAACGCCGTCGGCACCCCCACCGAGCGTGCCGCCCGCGCTCGCGACAGCCGACGTTCGCGCGACTCGGGCGACCGCTCACGCGTCCGACCCGGCAACTGCAGCCCGGCACGCGAGCGCGTGCTGACGCTGGTCACCAAGCAGGTCAGCAAGTTTCCCGATCTCGCGATCTCGACGCCCGGCGAAGAGAACCTGAGCGAACGCGATGCCGCCTTCGCCCACGCCCTGTACGACATCGTCATCCGACGCTGGAACACCCTGAAGTGGTGCATCGAGCGTCACCTGTCGCGTGACTGGTATCGCACACCAGATGAGGCCCGTGCCGCTCTGCTCTGCGGAGCCGCCCAGTTGCTGTTCATGCGAAGCGTCCCGCCCTTCGCCGCCGTCAACGAAACCGTCGAATGGACCAAGTACAACGGCTCCCGAGCCGCCGGCGGCATGGTCAACGCGGTACTCCGCAAACTGATCAGCGACCTGCGCCGCGCCGAGCCGGTGCAGGCCGAACCCGAAAACCCCGATGCGCTCTTCGACGAAGAAGGACGCAAGATCAAGCCCGCCGGACCCGCTCCCGAAGCGTTCGATGAGGACGCCTTCGGGCGGCTCTTCCGCCCGACCTGGTCGAACCAGCGCGACGAGTTGCCGGTCGGCGACGGAACCGCCCTCGTCCTCGCCGGGCCCCTCCTTCCCACCGACCCGCACGACCGCGTGGCGATCACGACCAGCACCCCGCCGACGATCCTGAACACGTCGTCCGCCAAGGCACCCTTGCCGGAGACCTGCGTCGTGCACGACGCGCCGGGTCACCACGTCTTCACCGGTTCGCGTGCCGAACTCAGCGCAATGCTCAGAGAGCGCGACGATATCTGGGTGCATGACCCCGCCTCGTCGCTGGCGGTGCAGTCGGTGCTCGACCTGACGCCGGAGATCGTCGTCGATGCCTGCGCAGGGCTAGGCACAAAGACGCGTCAGCTC
>CAXAVQ010000305.1:0-3598 GCA_963971985.1 uncultured bacterium | reverse complement strand
GAGCCGTACCCCCGCTATCGCCCGCCCGAGGGCCCGGTCGGTGAGTACAACGGCAAGTTCATGTGCGGCTCGTACGTCTTGCGAGGCGGCTCGTGCATCACGCCCAGAGACCACATCCGACTGACGTACCGGAATTTCTTTCACCCCCATGCGCGCTGGGCCTTCGCGGGCCTGCGCCTGGCCAGAAACGCGGATCGCGACACGCGACCCAGGGATCACATGACCTCATCAGGCACCAAGGACACCGACGCCCCCTCGAATCTCCGCCCGCTCATCGTCCGCGACGGCGCGACCAGCGCCTTCGAGCAGGACATGATCGAGGCGCTGAGCCAGCCGGAGGGCCAGAAGGCGGTTCCGCCGAAGCACCTGTACGACACGCGCGGGAGTGAACTGTTCGAGCAGATTACGGACCTCGAGGAGTACTACCCCTCGACGATCGAGACGGAGATCCTCGAAGCGAAGGCCGGCGACATCGCCGAGTCCATCGGGCCGGACGCGATCATCATCGAGCCCGGGGCGGGGGCCGCCGTGAAGGTGCCGATCCTGCTCCGGGCGCTCGAGTCGCCGAGGATGTTCGTGCCGATCGAGATCAGCGAAAGCGCGGTGACGCAGTCGAGCGAACGCCTGGCCGGCGAATTCCCGGAACTGACGGTGCAACCGATCTGCGCGGGCTTCTATGAGGGGCTGGACGCGCTCGACGATGTGGACGAGCCGATCCCCGACTCGAACCGCGTGCTGTATTTCCCAGGCTCGACCATCGGGAACATGCCCCGGCTGGACCGGGCGCGGTTGCTCCGGGCGTTCGCGGACGCCGCGGGCGAGGGCGGGCGGATCCTGCTGGGCGTGGACATGGTCAAGGACCGCGACGTGATGATCGAGGCCTACGACGACCCGAAGGGCGTTTCGGCGAAGTTCGGCAAAAACCTGATCACGCGCCTGAACAATGAGCTCGACGCCGGTCTCGACGAGGACGCGTTCCAGTACGAGGCGATCTGGTCGGACGAGCACGAACGGATCGAGATGCGCTTGGTCTGCGCGTACCCGCAGACGGCAACGATCGGCGGACGCGAGTTCCCGATCGCCGAGGGAGAGGCGATCACAACCGAGCACTCCTGCAAGTTCACGCGCGAGCGGATCGAGCGCGAGGCCAGGGGCGCCGGGCTGAAGCCGGTCGCCATGTGGACGGACGAGAACGGGTGGTTCGCGATGGTGATGCTCGAGCGAGACGACTCCTGAAGAAAGGATGGCGATGGCAACCGGGATGAACGAAGAACCGCGTCTGCGCGCGCTGTTCCTGAATTGCACCCTCAAGCGATCGCCGCGCCTGTCGCACACCGACGGGCTGATCGAGGCGTCGAAGCGGATCATGGAACAGAACAACGTCGAGGTGGAGGCGATACGCCCGATCGACCTGCGCATCGCGACCGGTATCCAGCCGGACATGACCGAGGACGGCTGGGACCACGACGACTGGCCGGAGCTGTACAAGAAGGTCCTTGCCTGCGACATCCTCGTGCTGGGCACACCGATCTGGCTCGGCGAGAAGTCCTCGGTCTGCTCCCGGATCATCGAGCGTCTGTACTCGAACTCCGGTGACACGAACGACAAGGGGCAGTACATCTACTACGGGCGCGTCGGCGGCTGCCTGGTCACCGGCAACGAGGACGGCATCAAACATTGCTCGCGCGATGTGCTCTACGCCCTGCAGCACGTCGGCTTCACCATCCCGCCTCAGGTCGATGCGGGCTGGATCGGCGAGGCGGGTCCGGGCAAGTCGTATCGCGATGAGGGGTCGCCGGGCCCGGACAACGACTTCACCAACCGGAACGTGACGATCATGACCTGGAACCTCATCCACACGGCCCGGATGCTGAAAACCAACGGCGGGCTTCCCGCTCACGGGACCAACTCGAAGGCCTGGAAGGACGGCGAGCGGTTCGGGCACCCCGGGCCGGAGGCGATCCGGGAACTCATGGGCGGTCCGAGCCAGCAACCCGCCTGAGAAGACTGAATCGGCGTTTGTCTATCCTGATGCGGGTGATTCCCGACGATTTTCACCTCGTGGGGTTGCGTCGACCTTGAAAGTCTGTGAAAACAAGGAATAGTCTTTGGCTTCCGGGATTCATTCTGTTGTCTGACTCTGCGGGGCTCCGCTCGACGAAGACCCCTGTCCTTGAGAACCACTTCGGAGGAAACCCGACCATGAACCCGTTCGCACGCACCGCCTCAATTCTCGTCGCCGGCACCCTCGCCGTCGGTGCCATCGCGTCTCTGTCCGGCACGGAAGTGCCGGTGCCCGGCCTCTCGGCCCAGCCGGTCGATGCGAGCGCGATCGCCGCCGACGAGTACGCCGTCGATCAGGTCCACTCGTCAGTCGTCTTCAAGATCAAGCACGGCGGCGTGTCGTACTTCTACGGCACCTTCGCCAACATGGACGGGAAATTCCGGATCGACGCCGAGAACCCGACCAACACGATGGTCGATGTTTCCGTCGAAACCGCAAGCGTCAACAGCAACAACTCCCGACGCGACGGCCACCTCAAGAGCCCGGATTTCTTCAACGCCGACCAGTTCCCGCAGATGACCTTCAAGAGCACTTCCGCCGAAGCCGGCCCGGACGGGACCGTCAAGGTCACCGGTGATCTGACCTATCGCGGCCAGACCAAAACCATTACCGTGCCCATCAAGATGACCGGCGAGGCCCAGTCCAGCCGCGGGGCGCGCCAGGGCATGCACACCGAGTTCACGATCAAGCGGTCGGACTTCGGCGGCACCTACGGCATCGAGAACGGATCGCTCAGCGACGACGTCACCCTCACCGTGTCGCTGCAGGGCATTCGCGGCTGATCCACACCAAGCCCTCCTCCTCCAGGCGTGATCCGGTGCCGGCGGACTCCTCCGCCGGCGCCGGTCCGCCGCTCCGAAACACCGTAGAGATTCCCGTCTCCTCCTCTTCCAACTCGCCGATGCGCTGACGCGCCCGGCGAGCTTTGCATGCCGCCGGACACCACCACCATCATCCTCGGCTTCGCGCTGCCCCCGCTGCTGGTGCTCGCGTTCATGCTGGCGTCCTGGCGCCCGTGGGCGACGATGCGATACGAACTGAGCGATGCGGACGGGACGACGCGCGAGCCGAAGCACCGCCTGCCACGCGGCTGGTGGGGCGGGGCGCTCGGCCTGGGCCTGGCGGCGGTTGTGGCCCACTTCGGGGTCGCACCGAAACTATCACTCCCGCCGGTCGGTTCCTACGACTGGCGCTTCGTCGCAACCGTTGGGATTACGCTGTTCGCGCTCATCGTTTCGGTGGTGCGAATCCCGCTGCCGGCCCTACTGATCCTGCGTCTTTTGATCAGCGACGCGGCGGTCACCGGCGTCGCCTGGCGACGCTTCGTGAACGAGCAGTGGGAAGTCGGCCCCGGTGCTCTGCGGATCGCCGGACTCGCGCTCGCGATCACGGTCTTCTGGAGCATGCTCGAAGCCATCGCTTCGCGTCTGCGCGGGGCGACACCGGTGATCATCATCGCCGGGCTCTGCCTTGCCAGCGCTCCGCTGCTGATCTTCGATGCGGCGTACGGTTCGGTCGGCAACGGGCGCCAGG
>CAXAVQ010000304.1:0-3609 GCA_963971985.1 uncultured bacterium | reverse complement strand
CCGAACTCAACGACCTGCGCGAGAACGCGTTCCGCCTGGCCATCGACGACACCTACCTGACCGCCGGCGCGCTCTCCGTGGACAGCGTCGAAGGCCTGATGGCCAACGACGTCGGCCAGCCCGGTCGGATCAACAACCAGGAACTCACCGTCGATTCCGAGTTCTTCTCCCTGCCCGAGCACATCGCACCCGCCAACGGCACGCTCACCGTCTTCGACGACGGCTCGTTCAACTACACGCCGAACCCCGGGTTCAGCGGCACCGACTCGTTCACGTACCGCCTCATCGCTCGCGTGGACGACTCGCCCAACCCCATCGGCGACCCGAACGTGCGCAGCGAGCCGGCCACGGTGGTGATCTACGTCGGCAGCGGCAACTGCCCGCCCGACGTCTCCGGCGATGGCTCGGTCGATCTCGCCGACCTGAACCTCGTTCTCGGCAACTTCGGCCAGACGACCTCCGACGGCGACACCAACGGCGACGGCGAAGTGGACCTCGCCGACCTCAACGCCGTGCTCGGCGCGTTCGGGCAGGCGTGTCCGTAAGCCCTCGCGCCTGACATCGCGTCAAAACGACAACCGCCCGGCACGAGTCCGGTCGGTTTTTCTTTAGTCGGTTGGGTCGGAGCGGATCAGGAGTCTTCGGCCTTGGCGATCTGCCACTCTTCGAGTTCGATCGGGGCCTGGCGTCCGAAGATGGTGACGAGGACGCGGACGAGTCCCTTTTCGGGGATGAGCTCGTCGACGGTGCCCTCGTAGTTCTCGAACGGGCCTTCCTTGATCGTGACGGCCTCGCCCTTCTGGAAGACCATCTTGATCTCGGGCATTTCCTCGGGCTTGCGCGAGTCGAGGAGCATCTTCTCGACCTCGTGGGGCGCGAGGGCGGTCGGGCGACCGGTGGTGCCGACGAAGTCACCGACGCCGGTGGTTTCCTTGATCAGGAAGAACACGTCCTGCGGGATGCGCCCGTCGTCCTCGAGACGCATCTCGACGAAGACGTAGCCGGGGTAGAGCTTGGTCTCCTGGATGCGCTGCTTGCCGGCCTTGACCGTCTTGGTCTTCTCGGTCGGGACGAGGATGCGGTTGACCAGGTGCTTGAGGCCCTCGATCTCGATCTTGCGCAGCAGGGTGTCGCGGACGTAGTTTTCCTTGTTCGAGGCGACCCGGAGCGTGAACCAGTTCATGCCGGGGTAGGAGATCGGCTCGCCGTCGATCAGCTTGCCCTCGTAGCCGGCCATCTGGGCGGCGGAGGGGAGGGTGGTCGCGGTGAGGTCGCCCTCGATCTGCATGCTCTTCTTCTTGGGCTTGACCTCGGCCGGCGCGGGCTGCTCGGCCGACTGCTCCGCGGCTTCGGTCGCCGTCTGAGGGAGGTCCTCGGAGGGAGCGGGCGGAGTGGTCGCGTCCGCGGATTGGGGCTGCGGTGTCGCTTCGGTCTCGGCGGGCTTGGCTTGGTCGTGCTCGGTCATGGTCGGTGGAGTTTCCTGCGAGAGTTCGCGGGGGGGCGCGGTATCGGAACGGTTGATCGAGCGCGTCAGGTCTGGATCAGATCGATCTGCACCGCGAGGTAGCGGAAGATGATGTCGGCCGTGAACAGGATGGCGGCGATAATCACGCTGATTCCGATGACGACCCAGGTGGAGCCGAGGACCTCGCGCCGGTTGGACCAGTTGACCTTCTTCATCTCGCCCTCGGTGGCGATGAGGAATTCGCTGGACTTCTTGTTGGCGTAGCAGAACCAGAAGATGATGATCGCGCCGAGGAGCAGCGTGCCTGCCGCGACGCCGCCCTGCAGGTAGGTCTTCTCGAACTGGGGGACGATCTGGAGGCTGCTGACTTCGACGGGGGTCGACCCATCGACCACCATGGTCTGGATGCCGGTCGCCGGGGTATCTGAGGCGATCGCGACGTTGGTGAGTTCGACGACGTCGCCGTCGGTGCGCCTGACGAAGCCTGAGCCGACCTCGGTCCCGCTGCGTCGCAGTTCGACCTCGGCCCCGCTGGTGAAGCCCTCGGTGGAGGAGACGGTGTATCGCCAGGCTGCGGGGGCGATGTTCATCGCGCCGATCTGGGACGAGAGCCAGAGGGCGCCGCCGGCGACGAGGACGCCGAAGAAGATGGCGCTCATCATGCGGGTCCAGTAGCCCTGACCGGGTTTGTACATGCTCAGCATCGGCTGCGATCTCCGTTCCGGGAGGCGGAAGGGGCTCGCCGGGTTCGGACCGTTGCCGATCGCGTCCGGACACGACCCGCCGCGGGACAAACAGGCCAGGAGTGACTCGAACACTCAACCTGCGGATTTGGAATCCGCTGCTCTGCCAATTGAGCTACTGGCCTAGCCGGTCGAGCGAGCCATGGGGTTTGACGGGGGCCCGGCTCAACTCGACCTTAGACGATATGCGGGGCGATTACTTCCGCTTGATCTTGTGCACCGTGTGCTTGCGCAGACGGGGGCAGTACTTGTTCAGGCCTTCCTTGAGGCCTTCGGGCAGACCGCCCTTGACGTTGACCTGGGTCCGGTAGTTCAGGTCACCGGTTTCGGTGCACTGGAGCCAGACGTACTCGCGGGCGTCGCCCTTCTTCTTGGCCATTGCAAAGCTTCCGTTTCAGTAAACGCCCCGGCGTCGGGCTGGAGCGTGTTCTTCGGGTCGGACCTGTGAAAGCCGCGTGGCCCGGGGTTCCGGGCCATGCGGGTGAACTTCGTTCAACCGGCTCTCGCCGGGGCGATCAACGCGTGATTACGCGACGATCTCGGAGATGACGCCGGAACCGACGGTGCGACCGCCTTCGCGGATGGCGAAGCGGAGACCGGCTTCCATGGCGATGGGCTTCTCGCCGAGGTCGACTTCGATGGCGACGTTGTCGCCGGGCATGCACATCTCGGCGCCGCCGAGGAGGTTCACGCTGCCGGTGACATCGGTCGTGCGGAAGTAGAACTGGGGCTTGTAGCCGGAGAAGAACGGGGTGTGACGACCGCCCTCTTCCTTGGTGAGAATGTAGACCTCGCCCTTGAACTTGGTGTGGGGCTGGATGGAGCCGGGCTTGCAGATGACCTGCCCGCGCTCGATCTGGTCCTTTTCGATACCCCGGAGGAGGACGCCGCAGTTGTCGCCGGCGACGGCCGAGTCCAGGGTCTTGTTGAACATCTCGACACCGGTGACGGTGGTCGGCTTCTTCTCGGTGGTGAGGCCGACGATCTCGACGGCGTCACCGACCTTGACGGTGCCACGCTCGACGCGACCGGTCGCGACGGTACCGCGACCCTTGATCGAGAACACGTCTTCGACGGCGATCAGGAGCGGCTTGTCGGTCTCGCGCTCGGGCTCGGGGATGTAACTGTCGAGGGCCTCGAACAGCTCGTCGATGCCCTTGCAGGCCTCGTCGCTGTGGGGGTCTTCCATCGCGGCCTTGGCCTGACCCTTGACGACGGGGGTGTCGTCGCCGGGGAAGTCATACTTGTCGAGGAGTTCACGGACTTCCATCTCGACGAGGTCGAGCAGTTCCGGGTCATCGACGAGGTCGACCTTGTTCATGAAGACGACGATGTAGGGCACACCGACCTGACGGGCGAGCAGGACGTGCTCGCGGGGCTGGGGCATGGGACCGTCGGCGG
>CAXAVQ010000303.1:0-3611 GCA_963971985.1 uncultured bacterium | reverse complement strand
CGGCGTCGGAGCCGCCGAGCGCGAGGGATCGACCAGCAGGGCGACGGCGTTCTCGACGCCCATGGTGGAGAGCGCTCGGATCTGGGAGGAGTTGCCCCCGAAGCCGGCTCGCCAGAGAAGGTGACGCGCCTGGTCGTAGCCGAAGTCCGCATCGGCGATCCGACGCAGCGACGAGGTCGGTTGTGGCATCGGTGGGGGCGTGTCTGGCTCGGTGCGTCGCTGGGTCGTGCTGGGCATGGTCAGGCCTCGGCTGGCAGTCGGGATCGAACGAACGCCCAACGATCGACATCGACGCCGATTGCCGGGCGTTCCCCGAATCTATCGTCATTCACGCCCGATTCCGAGGGAAATCCGGATCTTGCGGGTTTACCAGACCTGCCCGCGCCGCAGTTCGTCGAGGGGATAGAGACGCCCGCGCCAGCGCACGCCGCCGGCTTTCAGGGTCGCCCGCGCGGACCGCCAGAGGGCGACCGGGGCGACCCAGGCCATCAGGGGGGATATCAATCCGCCGAGCGGTGACCAGCCGAACTGTCGCGCGACGACCGCCATCGGCAGCCCGGTAGCGAGCCACGCCACGAACGCGAACCAGCACGCGATCCGAACCAGCGGCTCGGGGCTGATCATGGCGACGACCGGCGCGATGACCGAGCCAGCGAGGGCCGTGAATCCCGACGTGATGAGCACGGAGGCCAGCAGCGCGCTGAAGCGGGCCATCGCGAAGAAGTTCTTCTCGATGAGCGCCATGACGGTGCGGACGTCGGCCCGCCAGTCGATGTGCACCGACTCCGGGCCCGAGAGCACGAGGGAATGGCCCCGCCCGCGCTTCCGCCCTTCGCGCTGCACGAGCAGCGCGAGCTTGACATCGTCAACAACCTCGAAGGGCAGGGCCTCGTGCCCGCCGCTGGCGCGATATGCGTCGGCCCGCACCAGGTTGAACGCGCCCACACCGACCGGGAACAGGTGCAGCCCGAGATTGACCGCGGCGCATCGCACCAGGAAGTGGATATACAGCGCGAGCGTCCCGGCGATGCCCAAGGCGCTCGATGCGTCGTAGCCGGGGAGCACCGCGACATGGTCGATCGGGCGTCGGCTGGAAGTCGCGGCGCGCAGGGACCGGGCGAGGGCGTGGTCGTTGATCCAGGTGTCCGCATCCGAAAACAGGATCCACGGCGTGGTCACGGACGCCGTCCCAACATGCAGCGCGTGGGGCTTGCCGAGCCAGTCGTCGGGCAGTTCCGTGATGCGGATGAGCGTCAGACGCGGGTCGGACTCGGCCTTCGCCTCGACGATCGACGCGGTCTCGTCCGACGACCGGTCGTCGATGATCACGATCTCGACGCGGGGCGAGCGGATGGCGAGGAGGTGATCAACGGTCGTCCCGATCCGATCGGCCTCGTCGCGAGCCGCGATGACGATCGTGACGGGTTCCGGCTCTTCGAGCGGCTCGAACCGCTTCAGCCGACGCGTCAGCAGCACACCGAGCGAGCCGAGCAGGGCAATCCCCAGCCAGACGAGGCCGATGCCTCCGAAAACGACTACCGCCACCCAGTCCGGCGTCGTCATGAGAGATCGCCGCCGGTCACGGTGATGGTTCGACCGTCGGGCAGGTCGACGAGGAGGCCTCCCAAGGCCCCGGGCTGGATCGAGAGGCCCCGGATGATGCCGCGATGCTCGGTGCCGTCGCGTCCGGTGACGCGGGTGGGGGAGTCGGGGCGGAGCAGCACGCCCTCGATCTCGCGAAACAGGTCCTCGGGGAGGCCAGCGACCGGGATGAGGCGGACCAGATGATCGAGAATCGACTCGGCGAGCCGGTCGAGGGCAAGTTCGTGACCGGCCAACTGCGCGAGCGACACCGGAGGGGTCCGGAGTGGTTGCCCGGCATCGTCCGTGGCGGGCGGGTGTTTGTTCACGTTGAGCCCGATCCCGACGACGATCCCCGGGCCGGCCTGTTCGGTGATCGTGCCCCCGATCTTGCGGACGGGTTCGTCGGGCTGGGTCGTGACGAGGTCGTTGGGCCAGCGGAGGAGGACCCTTGACGCGGTGTCCTTCATCAGGGCGTCTCGCACGGCCCGCAGCGTCGCCAGCCCGACGCGGAGACCGAGCCCGGGAAGCACTCCGCTCGCCCGATCGCCCAGCGGCATGGCCAGACTCATCCAGAGGCCACCTACCGGGCTGGCCCAGGAGCGCCCGCGTGTCCCCCGTCCGGCGGTCTGGATTCCGGCGATCCACGCCGCCGGAACCGGCGCCGAGTGGTCGGTGAGCCAGGTCCGAGCGAGGTCGTTGGTCGATCCGGTCGCGTCCAGATGATGCACGAGCACCGTCCCCGAGCCCACTCGCAGGGGTGCCGGGCTGCCAGCGTGGCAGAGCGGATTGGGCTGTGGGTGTGTCATCCGGCGGGCGCTCGGTCCAGAAAACCCGATTTCCGGGTCGAGAGGCGGGATTTGCGAAGATTCGGTTCGCTCGCGGATGCTGTTGCCCGACCCGAGGAACCGGCCGATACTCTATGAGAGTACGCCATGGGAATTCCTGCACACCCCGAAGCTGATGTCGTCGTCCCGGAGGTCGAGACCGTCCGGCGCGGTGCGCGTCAATGTTTCGGTGCCGGTTCCATGGTTGCCCTGCTTCTGGTTCTGAGCGTCATGCCCGGTGCCGCGGCCTTGGCCGCACCTGAGGCGATGAGCCACATCAACTTCGTGCTCCACGAGGTTGTCAGGCCGAAGCCGGACCGCGATCCGCGTGAGCCGGGCGTTTCGATCCGCGAAGTCGCGGTCGCGACGAAGTCCTCTGCGGCGCGCGCTATCTGCGTCATCCAGCCAACGGTCGACCGATCGATCGGTCTGTCCGGTCGCTCTGACTGCACGCACGCCGAGCGTTGCGAGATGTTCGCATCGCGTCCGTGGTGCATGAGCACGCCGCCTCCGGCGGGTTGCTGAAGACCACGCGAGACTCTTCGGTCTCGCGTCGGTCCCGTCGCGCCGCCCACCGTTCACACTCAGACACACGAAACCCGCTGTGCCCGCGCCGGAGCGATATTGACGCCCCGGCCTCAGCGCGGTCTTTGACCACACCACAGGCAGATACCCATGGCTTCTTCCGAAATCCCGCTTCTCGGCCCCGTTATCAACAAACTCTTCGGTTCCCGGAACCAGCGCCTCGTCAAGCGATACGAAACGCGCGTCGCCGAGATCAACGCGCTTGAACCGGAGATGCGAGGACTTTCCGACGAACAGCTCCGAGCAAAGACCAACGAGTTCCGCGAGCGGTTCAAGGCCGGAGAGAAGTGGCCGGACGTGATGGCCGAGGCGTTCGCCGTCGCTCGCGAGGCGATGGACCGGCACGTCGGCATCCGCAACATTTTCAACCCGGACGTCCGCGATCAGTTCCCGGTCGACAAGCTCAGCAGCACCCACCGGGCGCTGTACGAGAAGGCCCGGGACGAGATCGACGCCATGGAACCGGGCGAGCCGACGGGCAAGCTGCTCGGCAACTCCGAGCCGGTGCCGGCGTGGGTGTGGGCGGATATCCCGCACGAACTCTACGACGCCGTCCGCGAGCTGTTCCCCGATTCGAAGCCGCCGTTCCGGTCTCGCCCGTTCGACGTGCAGCTCATC
>CAXAVQ010000302.1:0-3614 GCA_963971985.1 uncultured bacterium | reverse complement strand
GTCTCCCCACTATCGTCCGTATAAAGGTGAAACCCGAATACGGTCGCATTTCAATACGCAATTGTGGGCCCTGAGGTGGCACGGACAAGCGCGCCGGGTCACACTGCTTGCAGTATTCTCACATTTTCAGCGGTTTGTGCCGACAGCACGGCTTAATCGCCTCGTTTTGACTATGCAATCAACCGGAGTCTTCTTTATGCTTCGAACCCGGAGCCGCGCTTTCGTCACCGCTGCCTCTCTCTCGGCCGTCGCTCTCACCGGCATGGCATCGGACGGGTACGGACCCCCTGACGCGTACTACAGCGGGGTGGTCTTCGACGGCACGCCGGCTTCGCTCCGGGCGAGTCTGAACGACATCATCGATGGGCACACGGTACGGAGTTATGGCGCTGCGCGCCAGGCTCTGGCGATTATTGATGCGGACCCTCTGAATCCTGAAAACGTCCTGCTGATGTACAGCGGGACTTCGGTCGACGGCACCTGGGATTCCGGCGCCACATGGAACCGCGAGCACATGTGGCCACGGAGCCTCGGCGTCGGCGACAATGGCGCGGATTACAGCGATCTTCACGCGCTCCGCCCGTGCAACCCGTCCATCAACAGTTCTCGGGGGAACAAGCCCTTCGGGCTCGACAGTTCGTCGTACTGGGATCCGACTATGGCGAGTTCCTCGTACGACTTCCGGGGCGAATCAGCGCGAGCGATTTTCTATATGGATGTGCGTTACGACGGCGCTGACCCTGCGACCTCGGATCTGACCGTGATCGATGGATTCCCATCGGTCGGCCAGATGGGAGACCTGTCGTATTTACTCGACTGGCATTACGACGAAGAGCCAACGACGCGTGAACGTCGCCGGAACCATCTGGTCTTCAGTTTCGACGACAACCCGTTCTACGCGCAGGGCAACCGCAACCCCTTCATCGATCATCCCGAATTTGCCTGGGCGCTGTGGGGCGAGCAGCCGAACGACTCGCAGATCCTGCTGTCCGATGGCACGGTGAGCGGGGATGGGGCATCGGAGTTGACGCTCGACATCGGGCGCTTCGTGCTGAGTGCCCAGGTCGAAGATGCCCTGGATTTGGGGCTGAGCATCCAGAAGACAGGTGACACGCCAACCTCATACATCGTCGAGGCGGTCGGTGATGTGTTCAGTGCTGATCACGCGATTCCTCGTACGTTCTCCCGTGGCGAACACAATCGGCTCGTGGATGCCGCCTTGTGGAGCCCGACTCCCGGTTTCCTTTCCGGGGAACTCATTGTCACCAATACGGATCTGACATCCGCGGGCTCCGGACTCGGGAGCGAGGACGGTTCCGATACCGTGGTTGTGTCGGGAAGCGGTGTGAACGAGTCGATTGCTTCCTTTGCACCGGTCGCTGGCCAGACGACTTTCGCGATCGATCTGGGCGTGCGCGAGCGCTCCGCCGAGCCTGAGGAGTCAGTCACGACGATTTACAACGCTGGCGGCTTCCCTCAAACAACCGCCGACTTGGTCATCACCGGTATTGAGGCGTTTGGAGACCACCAGACGATCACGATCCCGGCGCTGGAGGGTTCATCGATCGAAGGCGGTCAGTTTGTGCTTGTGGAGGTGGTCGGCGATCGATCCGGACCGCTCGGTGTCTACGAAGTCCAGTACACCTTCGAGACCGCTGATGAACCGATTCCCGGTGCAGGGCCTGCGGAAACCCTGATGCTCTCGGTGTCGATGGAACTCGTGGCTTCGAGCTGCCCGGGCGATGTCAACGGGAGCGGGGGCGTGGACCTCGCGGATCTGAACCTTGTGCTCGGGAACTTCGGGCTCGCCTCCGGGGCGACCATGGGCGACGGGGACGCGTCGGGCGACGGATCGGTCGATCTTGCCGACCTGAACATCGTGCTCGGCGGTTTCGGCAGCGCCTGCCCCTGATCCGCTGACCGAAGTGACGCGGTTCTCTACAATGACCCTGTCGGTCGCCGACCATCGGCGGCCGACGCTGTTTTCCTCCCACCAGACGCCCGAGGATTGGCATGACGATGACCGACACCAAGCCCGCTTCGTCCACAGGCTCCCGCCCCTCTGATTCTCTGGGCGAGGACGTGCTGAAGAAGTGGCTCCGCGACATGCTGCTGATCCGCGAGTTCGAGCTGCGGACGATGGCGGCGTACCAGCAGGCGAAGATCGGTGGCTTCTGCCACATCTACATCGGGCAGGAAGCCGTCGCCGTCGGCACGATCGGGAGCGTCGAGCACACCGACCCCGTGGTGACGGCCTACCGGGATCACGGGCACGCACTCGCCCGGGGCATGGACCCCAAGGCCTGCATGGCCGAGATGTACGGTCGGCTGTCGGGCTGCGCGAAGGGCAAGGGCGGTTCGATGCACATGTTCGACAAGCCCAACCACCTGTACGGCGGTCACGGCATCGTCGGTGCCCAGACGCCGCTTGGGCTCGGGCTCGCGTTTGCCGCACGGTACGAGAACGAGGTCATCGGCGAGTCGGTCGTCGAGGGCGTCGAACCAAGCAAGAAGGTGGCGCTGTGTTACCTCGGTGATGGTGCCCTGAACCAGGGTGCGCTTCACGAGGCCATGAACCTCTCCAACCTGCCCGGCCAGCTCCGCTCGCCGGTGCTGTTCTGCCTCGAGAACAACAAGTACTCCATGGGTACCGCGATCGATCGCGGCACCACGCAGGCCGACAATCTCAAGGCCAAGGCCGACGCGTACGGCATGGCCTACGCCGAGTTCGACGGCATGGACGTGCTCAGCGTGTACGACGGGATGAAGCCGCTGGTGGACGAGTGCCGCGAGGAGCAGAAGCCGGCGTTCGTGAACATCCATTGCTACCGCTTCCAGGGGCACTCGATGTCCGACCCCCAGAAGTATCGCTCCAAGGACGAGGTCCAGACCTACCAGGAGCAGGACCCGATCGAGAAGCTCAAGAAGGTCGTGGTCGACGAGCGCGGCATCATGTCCGACGACGACTACAAGGATATGCAAAAGGAACTCAAGGCGATCGTCAAGGAAGCGGTTCAGTTCGCCGAGGACGAGCCGGAGCCCGACGTCAGCGAACTCCTCTCCGACGTGATGGTGAACCCGCACCCTCGGATGAGCCCGACAGCGAAGTACGTCGATGGTGCGAAGAACCCGCTGCTCTGATGCGTGCGAACCGACGAGCTGCGATTGGTCGCGCTAGAGTTTCTCTCCCATGATTGACGCACTCGCAGACATCCTGCGCGAGACGTGGTTCGTCCTGCTCGAGGCCTCGCCTTGGCTCGTCGTGGGGTTGCTGTTCGCGGGGCTCGTCAAGAGTTTTCTGCCCGGCGACCTGCTGACCCGCATGATCGGGAAGACCGGCGTGGGCGGTGTGCTGAAGGCCACCGTCCTCGGCGCGCCGCTCCCCCTGTGTTCCTGCGGCGTGCTCCCGACGGCGATCGGGCTGCGCCGCCAAGGCCTGAGCCGCCCGGCGACCGTCAGTTTCCTGATCGCGACACCCCAGAACGGGGTCGATTCGCTGGCGATCTCGTACTCCATGCTGGGGCTGCCGTTCACGATCGCCCGGCTCGTGTGCTCGCTGGTCAGTTCGCTGTTTGCCGGCATCGCGACGTGGCTGATCGCGCCGGATGGTGCGG
>CAXAVQ010000301.1:0-3615 GCA_963971985.1 uncultured bacterium | reverse complement strand
GAGGAACGCAGCCGGCGCGGCGCGGTACGCCGCGAGTTCGCCTTCGCGCCGGATCGCCCGAGCGCGTTCGCCCATATGGCGCGACCAGCGGTTGGAGCGTGCCTGAGACAGCGTGGTCGCCGCCTCGCCTCCGGCATCCTGGATCATGGCCATGATCAGCGCCTCCTGCTCGGCGATCGCCTCAGCGCCCGCATCCTCGCGCGACATGCGATCGAGCTCGTCGAGTTCGCGGATCACCCGGTCGGCGAGTTCGATGTCTCCCACCGCTCGCGCAAGCGTTGAGATCCGCTCGGCCTCGGCGAGTTCGATCTCGCGCCTCGAACGGTGCCGAGACGTCGCTGGACGGGTGCACACCCGCGATCCCCGCGAACATGACTCGGACACCTGTGTCGTGACGGTCGAAGACGTCCTGGATCACGTCCCTGAGACCCGCTGCGATCACTGCCCGCTCGGCACCGAGGACCTGATCTTCCGCGAAGGTCGAAACGTACTGCGTTGCCGCCGCCGAAGCCATCGTCGTGAGCACGTTCCGACGGATCGCCTCGCGATCGCGACGCGGTCCGTCCTGCGCGAGTTCGTAGTACGAACGCAGATCGTCGACGACGTACTGCACCGACATCTCGAGCGACAGGATCGAGAGGTCACGGAAACGAGAATTCGTCGTGATCGCCCGGCTCGGCTGAACGAGCATGAATTGCTCGCCGGGCTGGTTCGCCGCCTTCCACAGCAGCGGCTGGCCGTCGCTGTGCGTTTTCCGAGTCCCGATCACGATCTCGTTGACCGCGGTCGAGGAAAAAGTCACAACGCGGCTGAAGGGCCAGGGCAACTTGACGACCAGCCCCGGCTCGAGGTCGGCGGTCTCGACGACGGTGCCGTCGGGCAGCGTGCGCTCGTAGGTCTGGATCTGGCCATGAGTAATCTTCAGCCCGGTCTCATCCGGCTTGATGACCACGAAGCACGTCATGCCCCACACCAGCAGCACACCGACGACAACCGCCGGGACCGCGAACCTTTTGAGCAGCTTGAAGAACCAACCGTCGGTGACCGAGAACCCGAACTGGTAGTTGATCGCGCCGCTGATGGACTCGGTGATCCGGTCGGGAGCGGCGGCGAGCGCAAGGATTCGTGAGTCGAACCCCGGACGCAGGTACTCGCCGGCCCGACGAGGCTTGTAGAAGTTCAGGATCGTGTTCGCCAGCACCTCGATGCCGTAGACCAGCAGGAAGACCCGGAACACGGTCGGAAGGGTCTCGAGCAGGCCCCGCTCGTCGAGTGCCATGTCGAGGAAATGGCCGATCGCGAGCAGCAAGCCGATGAGGGCCCCCGCCATCGCGATACCGGCCCCGCCGTTGAGCAGGCTCCAGATCGGCTGGCGAGCCATCCCCGCCACGAACCGGGCGAACACGAAGCCCAGGAAGGCGGTCGCGACGCCGATCGCGATCCCCCACCCCGAATTCAGTTCCGCGGCGAGTTCGACCTCTCCGGTCCGGAACAGCAGCAGGAGCGCCAGAATGACCGCGACGACACCAATGACCACGCTGAGCACGGGCAGCAGCAGTCGGTGCATCCACGACAGCCGAGAGGCCTGCACGACCTGATCCGCACCGACCTCATCGAAGACCGAGGCCTGTGACGCATCGGACTGGCGGAACGCCTCGGTCTCGATCGCTTCCAGACGTTCCAGCTTGTGCTGGTGAAAGACCAGAAGCAGCGCGATCCAGATCGGGACGCCGAAGAACATCGGGATCGACCCGTATGTCGCAGCGAAGTCCCCGCCGAGCACGCCGTAGACGAGCATGGCCACGGCCAGCGCGAGTTGGATCGCGAGACCGAAGGCACTGATCGTTGATGCGCGCTGGTACGAGAGGTGGTCAGCGTTTTTCGGCATCGGGTGGGGAGATCCTCTTTGGGCCGACTCGGATCGGCCGGACAACCGCGGCAAACGCCGCCAAATGCAGACTCAGACGTTCGGAGCAGCCTCCGCGAGAGCCGGGAGACACGCCCCGGAAACCGGTGTTCCGGGCCTTCCGGGTCGGGGGTGCGTATTCTCGCCCCACGGTCCCCTTCTGTCCACCGAACACGCCGTCCGAGGCGCGAATGGGAATCGACGCATCGCACAGTACGAAAACCAGCCGGTCCGGTTCGATAAAAGTCCGCAACTTCTGGCACGCGCAGAAGTTGCCGGGTCGTTCCCGAGCCTTTCCCGGGCAGACAACCCTCCGCCAAGGTGAACCGAAGGCCCGAGTGCGACGTATCCTGTGTCCTGCGACGATGCCCCTCGCTGCGTATCCTGTAGGCCGCCTCTGGCCACCTGATCGAGCCCCGCCGGGAGAACGAATGTTCGGACAAACGCTGTCGATCGCCCGCAACACGTTCGTGGAGGCGATCCGCCAACCGATCTACTTCGTCCTGATCCTCGCCGGATCCCTGCTGCAGGTCTTCAACGTCCTGCTCTCGGCCTATTCGATGGACTACACCGAGGAGGGGCTGCAGGTCCAGAAGGACAACAAACTCCTGCTCGACATGGGGCTGGCCACCGTCCTGGTCGTCTGCACGCTGCTCGCGGCGTTCATCGCCACGAACGTCCTCTCCAAGGAAATCGAGAACAAGACCGCCCTCACGGTCATCTCCAAGCCCATCGGCCGACCGGTCTTCATCTTCGGCAAGTTCCTCGGGGTCTCGGCGGCGATGGCGATGGCCTTCGTCACCCTCATGGCCTTCTTCCTGCTCGCCATGCGACACGAGGTCATGTCCACCGCTCGCGACAACCTGAACTGGTCGGTGCTCGTCACCGGCGGCGGCGCGCTGCTCGTCTCGGTCGGCGCGGGCATCTGGGGTAACTTCTTCTACGGCTGGGTGTTCTCCGCGACGACGACGCGCCTGCTCGCGCCGCTCTCGATCGGGGCGTGGGGCATCACCCTCCTCATCGAACGGAACTTCACGCTCCGGGATTTCTCGTCGCCCGACTACATCGCCGAAGTGGTCCAACCCCAGGTGCTCCTCGCCTCGGGCTGCGTCCTGCTGGCGATGCTGGTGCTCACCGCGCTCGCGGTCTGCGTCTCGACCAGACTCGGCCAGGTCATGACGATCGTGGTCTGCGCCGGTGTGTTCATCGGCGGGCTGATGTCCAACTACTTCCTCGGACGCTTCGCGTTCGTCAACGAGCATTTCGCCACTGTCAACGCCGTCACGACCGAGTTCGAGGACGACACGATCACCCAGCCGGGCGACACCGTGACGCTCACGCTCGAGGCGATCCCGACCATCGATATCAACATCGGCCAGCCGATCTATTACGGCCCGGCCCCCAGCGGCGTCGCCCTCGCCGTGCCGCCACACCAGCCCTTCACCGGCGACGTGACCCGCCCGAACGACGTGGTCGATGCCGAACGGTACGGACGCTCGCTCGCGGTCCGCAGCTACGACGCCGAAGAGCGGGAGATGGTCCTCATCAACGCCGGCGGCCTGAACGTCGCTCGCATGCCACGGGAAGGTGACTTCCTGTTCGCGCAGCCGACGAACCACTCCGTGCCTGCACTTGCCGCCTGGAGCATCGTCCCGAACCTGCAGTCGTACTGGCTCGTCGACGCGATCACGAAGGGGCACAGCATCCCG
>CAXAVQ010000300.1:0-3631 GCA_963971985.1 uncultured bacterium | reverse complement strand
CTCGGTGCGAAGGGCCTCGTCGTGAGCCACCGATTCTTCATCCGCGAGCAGGTCGGTGTAGCCGAGGATGGCGGTCATGGGCGTGCGGATCTCGTGGCTCATGTTGGCGAGGAAGTCGCTCTTGATGCGGACGGCTTCCTCGGCCTCGAGTTTCGCGGCGTTGAGTTCGGCGGTGCGTTCGTGGACGCGCGACTCGAAGCGCTGGCTCGTACGCTCGGCCTCGGCCTGGCGGATGGCGATCTCGTTCATCTCGCGGTTTTTACGCAGGCAGGCGCCGATCAGGAACACGTCCATGAACAGCACCCAGCCGACGTGCTCGAGCCAGCGCCAGTCGGACGTGGCGAGCACGCCGAAGACCGACTGGGGCCAGAACAGGGCGCGCAGGAGGTGGTCCAGGCTCGCGACCAGCGAGGCGGTGACCAGCACGCGCCAATCGCGATAGAACGCGAGCACGGCGAGCGAGCCGAAGATGTGGAAGTGGGTTTCGATGCGTCCGCCGGTGAGGTGGATGAGCAGGGCGCCCAGCAGCATCTGGGCCGAGGCGGTGAGGTGGCGGGTGAGCGTCGAGCCGGGCAGACGCCAGGCGAGCAGCACAGGCAGGCTGACGATCACGCCGCCGATGACGATCGCGCCGAGCACGTGGGCGTGCACGCTGCTCTGGGCCCCGACCCACGTGCGTGGCGTGATCCACAGGGCCACGCCGATGCAGGCGATCCACTGCGCGAGCAGGAAGTATCCGAAGAGCCGGTCGGTGTGGCGCCAGACCCAGTCCTTGTGCGCGCGCAGCAGGTCCGCGGCCCGACGCGGGTCGTACGCGCCGGCCTCCGGGAGCTCGAACAGTGCACGGGTGCCGCCGGTCACGGGGCGCCCGGGGTGGGGATGACGGGTTGGTCGTTCATCGCGGCTCCGGACGTCGATCTGGTCGTCCGGATATCAGATCGACCGGTTGGGCGGTTCACTCGATCTTCATGCCGGAGTGCCCGGCAATTTGCACGGGTTCTCAGTTCTCTGGATCACGAATCGGTGATCTCAAGTTCGGTTTACTCGGACAGGCGATCGTTTTCCGGTGGCTCCGGAGCGCTGTTGGGTGGTGTCGGGCGGACGAGGCGGCGTTGGGCGCGGGAGTGAGCGAGGATGGAGCGGGCGCTTCGGGCGGCGTCGTTGAACTCTTTGGAGCGGGCGTCGATCGCCTCGATGGCCTCGGTTGCGAGCGCGAAGGCGTCTTCGTCTTCCGCTTCGAGGGCGTTCTGCTGGTCCTGGACGAGCTGTTCGCGCTGCTTCTGGCTGGTGCGGGTGTGCTCGATGGACGCGCTGAGGACGCCGAGGGCTTCCTGTTCGCCGGCGGAGGTCAGCAGCCGGACGCGCTGGTCGAGCACGCGCTGCAGGCGCTCGATCTTGGCGGTCATCTCGGGGGATTCGATGAGTTCGAGCAGCTCGTCGAATTCGAGTCCGAGCGACTCGGCGAGGTGGTTCAGCGTGGTCTCGGGGGTGATGAGGGCGCTGAGGATGGCGTTGACGGTGTCGGGGTCGATGGCTGGTGTGGTGGTGATCATGGCCCGAGCATGCAGTAGGTTTTTGTTTGGGTCAAGGCGGATTTCGTCGGGTTCGGGCTGGTTTTGCTGTCTCGGTGACATGCTGTTGTCACCGGCGCGGGGCCGCGGGAGCCGAACTGGGGAACGAGGGGGTCCGGAAATCGGCTGGGTCGGATCGCTTTGATCCGGGTGAAACCGCGGTAGGTTAAAGGGGTCACCGCGTCGGTCCCGGCGCGGGCGCAGAGGAGCAGAGACATGACGAGCACACGCATCGGAATCGGGTTTGGGGCGGGGCTGCTGCTCGCGCTGGGCGGTTCGGCCTTTGGCCAGACCTATTACCAGGCGTCGGGCGGCACGATCGACTTCGCCAAGGCGGCGTTCGCCGACCCGAGCGACCCGGCCAACTGGGATTCGATCACGGCTGATGTCGCGATCACGCGGGCCGACCTGCAGGGTATATACAACCCGATCCAGGAGTCCGGTTTCAGTTTCACGGGCAGCCCGCTGGGGACGAAGTGGTACTTCGGCGGCACGGTGCAGGACGTGATCGACGGAACGCTCACATTCGGTGACTTCGGCGACTGGTTCGCAGCGCTCCCGATCAGCACGCCGGACATCGTCGGGATGGACGCGGTGGTCTATCTCGAAGCAGAAGACGCGTATTTCGACCTGATGTTCACGGACTGGGGGATCGGCACCGGAGGCGGTGGGTCGTTCGCGTACACCCGCGCCATCGTGCCGGCACCGGCGACCGGTGCGGCGCTGGCCCTGATCGGCGTTGTTGGTCTTCGTCGTCGGCGTTGAGCGCATCGATGCGGCGAACGCTTCGATTGCTGGCCGGTGTGCTGCTGCTGAGCGGCCCCTCGGTTGTCGGTGCACAAGACGGTCCCCGTGATCGCGCGGATCGGTCGGACGGTCTCGTGCCGATGGGCATGAACCTTGCCGGGGTCACGGACTGGAGCACGGCGTGGCCGTTCGTGGATGTGTTCAAGCACTCGCGCGGCTGGATACCACAACGGGTTGACGGCGGGGAGTGGGATACCGGTGAGCGCATCGAGACCACCGGCGACGGCTGGCCGCTGCTCAAATCGGGGCAGGCGGCGGCCACACTGATGCTGCGCGAGATCAGCCCGCACTACCCCGAGGGGCGGTACGTGTGCACGTACGAGGGGACCGGTCGGATCGAGTTCGGGTTCGCGGCGACGGTGGCGGATCGCGCGCCGGGGCGGATCGAACTGGATGTGCGTCACGATGAGGGCGGGATCTACCTGAAGATCGTCGAGTCGGACCGGGACGACCCGATCCGCGATATCCGGGTGTGGATGCCTGGGTTCGAAGCTGCGCAAAGCCCTTTCCACCCGCTGTGGCTGGAGCGACTGCGCCCGTTCGGCGTGATCCGGTTCATGGACTGGCAGCGGACCAACGGTGACCAGCGGGCACGCTGGGAAGACCGGACGACGCCGAATTCGGCGCGCCAGTCAACGGACCGGGGTGTGGCGCTCGAGTACATGGTCGCGTGCGCGAACGAGTTGGGAGCGGACCCGTGGTTCTGCATGCCGCACCGGGCGGATGACGAGTATGTGCGTCGGTTCGCGCGGCTGGTCCGGGACACGCTGCACGAGGACGCGACGGTCTATGTGGAATACTCGAACGAGGTGTGGAACGGCATGTTCCCGTCTCACGGGTACGTCGGAGCGATCGCCGAGCGCGAGGGGCTGCACCACCCTGAAGCGAGCGCGGACCAGGCGGCGAGGGTGTTCTCGATCTGGAGCGAGGTGTTCGCCGACGAGCCGGAACGGGTCGTGCGCGTCGCGGCGGGGCAGCACTACAACCCGTGGATTGCCGAGACGATGTGCGAACGGTTGAACGGCGAGTTCGATGCGATCGCCGTCGCGGCGTACTTCAATTATCGCGATGAGGATGCGCAGGAGTTTGGGGAGCGATCGACGGCGGAAGCTCTGCTGCGCAGCGCGACGCTTGAACTGGAGGAGCGCGGGATCCCTTTGCTGCGTCGGCACGCGGAACTGGCCGACGAATGGAGCGAGCGGACCGGGCGGGAGATCCGACTGATCGCGTACGAGGGCGGGCAGCACTTCTCG
>CAXAVQ010000299.1:0-3633 GCA_963971985.1 uncultured bacterium | reverse complement strand
GGGTTTGGGTGGCCGCGAGGCGCTGGCGGTTGCGCTCTTTGGCGTAGAAGGCGTCCAGTTTGGTGTCGCCGGTGCTCTGGATGGGGGTCATGCAGTAGATGAGCGCTTCCATCGCCTTGGTCTGCGCGGTGATCATCGTCAGTTCGGATTCGAGTCGTTTGACGCGGTAGACGGCCTTGATGTGCGCGAGGGCTTGCTCGGGGGTTTGGGAGTTGGCGGAGTTGATTTCGGACGGTTGGGTTGCTGCGGTGTGCATATGTGCTGTCCTCTCGTAAGAAGGCGAGGACGGGCCCAGGCGGCGCGCGCAGGAGGTGGTGATGCGAAAAGGCATCGCGAGAATCCGTAGGAACGACGGGCGGAAAATTTTTTGAGAAAGTCGGAAAGTGGCGATGCGCGCGAGCCCGCCCGGCGCGCGCCGGGGCGGACTTCGGAGTCGTCGGGGCCTTCGCTTCGCTCAGACCCCGGCACCCGGAGCGGTGTCGCTATGTCCTCAAATCTGTGCGCGGAGGCGAGTTTGCACGGGTTCCCCTTCGGATCAGTCCGTGGCACCCGGCTTTGGCAAGAAGAACGAAGAGAGACCCGGAACTCGCGCTCCGGGCTCTTGTTTTTGGCGGTCGGTGAGACCAGGGAAGCGCGTATGATCACGGCGTGCCGAGTGCTGTGACCGACTTGAGTGCCGATGCGATCCTGCGGGGCTGGCCGCGGGGGCGGGGGCTGTGCGCGCTGGTGAGCGGGGGTGGGCGCGGGGTTTCGGTGATCGGGGAGCCGTCGCTGGTGACGCTGGAGGAGGCGCTGGAGGCGTCGTGTGTGCGTGCGGGGGACGCGTTCGCGTTGCCGGTGCATGTCGGCGCGGTGGCGTACGAGCACGGGTTGACGATGGAGCCGAGCGCGTGCGCTGCGCACGCAGTGCGCCGGTTGACGGATGCCGAGTTGGCCGCGAAGGAAGCGATCACGCCGATCGCGCAGCGGGTGGAGCGCGGGTGGGTGTCGGGGGCGGACGGGGAGTGGACGGGGTTCGATGCGCCGGCGATGGAATCGAGCGACGAGCTCGGCGGATACCGCGTCGGCGCGTTCCGGTCGAGCACGGGGCGTGAGCATTACGAGCGCGCGGTGGCAGCGACGGTGGAGGCGATCCACGCGGGGGACATCTTTCAAGCGAACATCGCGCACCGGCTGGTGGCGCCGTTCGAGGGCGATGCGCGGGCGTGTTTCGCGGACCTGATGGAGCGGCTGGGGCCGGACTACGGGGCGTACCTGGAGGATCGCGATGAGCGGGGCGACCTCCGGCGCATCGTGATCTCGGTGAGCCCGGAACTGTTCCTGCGTGCGGAGCGCGACGGAGAGGGCGTGTCGGTGGTGACGCGCCCGATCAAGGGCACGCGCGCGGCGAGCGATGCGTCGTCGGGCGAACTGGCATCGAGCGCGAAGGACCACGCGGAGCTGGCGATGATCGTGGACCTGATGCGCAACGACCTCGGGCGTCTCGCGCGGTTCGGGAGCGTGCGCGTGACCGAGGCGCGGGCGATCGAGCGCCATCATGCGGGGAGTATCGACCACGCGGTGGCGACGGTGAGCGCTCGCCTGCGCGAGGGCGCGACGGTGGCGGACCTCCTGGGCGCGACGTTCCCGCCGGGTTCGATCACGGGGGCGCCGAAGATCCGGGCGATGCAGATCATCGATGAGCTGGAGCCGGAAGCGCGCGGGTTCTACTGCGGGGCGATCGCGCTGCTCTCGCCGTCGGTGGCGAGCATGAGCGTGGCGATCCGGACGCTGACGATCGAGTGCGAGCGGGGGTCGACGCCGACCGATGTTCGCGGCACGGTGGCGCTGCCGGTGGGCGCTGGGATCGTCGCGGATTCGGATGCGCACGAGGAGTGGCTGGAGACGCTGGACAAGGCGCGCCCCATCGCGCGGGCGCTCGGGACGGGAATTGATGGTGATGGCGATGGAAACAGCCAGTGAGCGAGCGCGGGCCGACGCTTTCGGGTGTGCAGCGTTCGGGGCCGCCGGTGCGGACGGACGCGGTGGATGTGTATGTGTTCCGCGAGTTCGGGGGCGACCAGCGGGCGATGCCCGAGCGCGCGGAGTTTCTGCAGATCCGTCGTGTGAAGGAGCCGGCAGCGGGGACGTGGCAGACGGTGATGGGCGGGATCGACGAGGGGGAGAAGGCGATCGACGCGGCGATGCGGGAACTGCGCGAGGAGATCGGCGCGGAGGCGGACGATGTGACGGGGCTGTGGTTTCTGGGGCAGGTGTACCCGTTCTACCAGCCGGTGTGGGACTGCGTGGTGCTGATGCCGCGGTTCGCGGCGCGGGTGCGGTCGGACTTCGAGCCGGTGCTCAACGATGAGCACGATGCGCACCGGTGGAACGCGATCGAGTTGCCGGCGGACCGGGATGCGGTGGATGCGCTGGCAATGAAGTATGTGTGGTCTTCCCAGCGGAGCTGTGTGCGCGAGGT
The DNA here is from genome assembly GCA_963971985.1 of uncultured bacterium. GTDB lineage: Bacteria > Planctomycetota > Phycisphaerae > Phycisphaerales > UBA1924 > JANSXG01. The sequence goes on along the minus strand of CAXAVQ010000299.1, from coordinate 1,172 downwards.
GGTTGGGGATGTTTTGGGGCGGTCGGGGTCGGAGCCGTGTTTGAGGTTGCGGTTGCAGTAGCGAGGTCAGCGCTTACTCAGCCGCTTCGACCGGTGGCGGTGCTTGGATCAGCACTTGCCTACGCATCAGCTGCCAGAAGTTGTCGACGGCCTCTTCATCGATGTATGGCTCGCCGTTGATTGCCATGCTGAGACGAACCGAAGTCTCCACGGGACTTCTCTCGCGAACCAGTACCGACATTCGGAAATCCGTATCTTGAATATAAGGGTTGATCCAAAAACGTTCAGCTGACTTATCATCGCGCTTATACCCAGAGACCGTTCCGCCGGCGTAATCTGATTGCGACACTGTGTAGCCGCCGTCGAAGAGCGCGTCGGTTGCTGCTTTGAACGTGTCATCGTACGAGGCGTCAACGGTTCGGGTAGTGAGCGCGGTAATCTGGGCCTGTGTGTACTTCGACATGTTGCTCGACGTGCCACACGCAGCGAACTGCGAGAAAAGAAGACACATCAGACAGGCCATGGTCAATCGGCGCATGAAAACTCCATTTCAACGTGGATCAGAATCGATATGTGTCGAGCCTGTAGTCATAAACGATGTCGTCATCGTTAAAATACAGAATCAGAAGCGTGGAGACTGACTCCGACGTTCTGCTTGCCGCCTCATAAAAGATCAGAGTGCCTGCACTGACTCGTGTGCGATATCGCACTTTGTCGTATGTCCAGATCTGCTTGTCGTCGCGGTGTGTCACTTGGTCGGGCGGGCCGAACACTTCGAGCACAGTGGCCTGATCGGTCTGCCCCTTCTCAATGGTCAGCGTGACCATGCCTGCGGTCAGATTGCTTTCCGTCGCGGGCTGAGAGGACGAGCAGGCATTCAGAGCAACGATAGCGAACATCGCTGCCAAGCCGATACACACCTTGGTTCTCATGGGCATTCCGCGAGACTAGCTCCAGAACGCGAGGCCTGCAAGAACAAATTTTACAAATCGACACTCATGGGTTGATTTCGTCGCTTGGATCAAGTCTCGGGGATAGCTCTTCACGACGCATCTACTGCGTCCCGGGACACGCCGGGTGCATGTCCCCGTCGGATGCTCGGGACCCTGAGCTCGCGCTCAGGGCTCTTATCCCATCAGGGCATTGCAGCGTCGGAAGGTTTGGGCCGCGCC
>CAXAVQ010000298.1:0-3658 GCA_963971985.1 uncultured bacterium | reverse complement strand
ATCATGGGCTTCTTCACCAGCGATCTGAGCCGCTTGATGCACGACTCATCGTCCTTCTCCTTGAAGTCGATCGTCCCGCTGATCGCCGCGTGCATCGACGCTCCCCCGAGGTCCTCATCGCTGACCTCCTGCCCGATCGCCGCCTTCACCAGCGCCGGTCCGGCCAGATACAAACCGCTCCCCTCGGTCATCAGCAGCGTGTCGCACAGCACCGGCAGGTACCCGCCGCCCGCGACGCAGAAGCCCATGATCGCCGCGATCTGCGGGATCCCCTCCGCGCTGATCACCGCGTTGTTCCGGAAGATCCGCCCGAAGTCGTCCGTATCCGGGAACACGTCCTCCTGCAGCGGCAGGAACACACCCGCCGAGTCCACCAGATACACCAGCGGCATCCGCGCCATATGCGCCATGTTCTGCGCCCGAATAATCTTCTTGCAGGTCATCGGGAAAAACGCCCCGGCCTTCACCGTCGCATCATTCGCGATGATCATGCAGGTCCGCCCCTCGACCCGGCCGACACCCGTCACCACACCCGCCCCCGGCGCGCCGCCGTGCTCGGTGTACATCTCGTACGCCGCCCACAGCCCCAGCTCCGTGAACCCCGCCGGGTCGTCCACCAGCAGGTCGATCCGCTCCCTCGCCGTCAGCCGCTTCTTCTCGTGCTGGCGCTCGATCGCCTTCAGCCCGCCCCCCAGCCGGATCTCCTTCTCGATCTGCTGAAACTCTTCGTTGATCGCGCGCAGCGGGTTGATGGTCTCGGTGCTCGGCATCGGCTCTTCTGGCTCCTCGGGACGGTTTCGGGTCAGTCCGGCCAGTGTATCGGGCCCGCCCGAACCCCGTCCGAGACCCCGAAACCACGTTCGCCCTGCCCCACGAGCCCGCACAACCCGAACTCGCCCCCGGTTTTCCCCATCGCCGTCCTTGGAATCGCCCGCCCCGAATCAGACCCTCGCAGTGCGATCGGGGGTGGTTGGTCGAAGCCAGCCGACCGGTCGCGTCGAACGAGCGGGCGGCGAGGCACCGCGCCGAGCCGGGCTCCAACCACGGAAGGTATTCCTATGAAGCGGTACATCAAGACGGCTGTCGCCGCCGCCTGCGTGGGTGGCGTCGCAACAGGGGCGTCCGCGTCGGTCATCACCGGCACCACGTACCAGGTCGAACAGACGGGAGCGTTCGATGTCTCGTTCGTGTCTCAGAGTGCGGGCTGGACCGGCTCGCTCTACTTCTCCGGAGCCGAAGTCGACGGCGTCATGTTCGCCGCCGACGATTCGGATCAGTACGGGATGGGCCGGTTCCTCTTCGATAACCACGGCACCCAGTCCGGGCACACCGTCTCCATCGGTGAGTTCGACGCCGGCTCCGTGCTCCACTTCTCGTACCTGATCTACCGGGGCAACAAGTCCAACGGCAACATCCGCTACGCCCTGCGCACGGACTCGCCCGACGACCTGATGCAGTTCGGATGGGAAGAGATCGCCTCCTCCGGCGACGCGATGCGGACGACCATGCTCCACATCGAAGACATCGTCGGATCGGGCAGCGACTACGACTACAACGACGTCCGCGCGAACGTAATCGCCCGCGCCATTCCCACGCCGGGCACCGCCACCCTGGCCGGTTTCGCGCTCTTCGTCGGTTGCACTCGTCGTCGCCCCAACCGGGCCTGACCCTCCCGCCGACCGAATCCTCAACCCTCGACCAGCGCCGCGTCCCCCGACGCGGCGCTGTCGTGCGCCGCCGTGAACCCGACGCCGTCACCGCGCGCTGGCCCGCGCCGTTCCCGGTACCCTTAGCCCGTGCTCAAACACCGCCTCATGTTCGGCCCCGTCCTCATCGCGCTGCTCGTCGGAGCGGTCTGGCTCGACGTCGCTCTCGAGGCCCGGACGGGCACCGCGGGCATCGTCATACTCCCCATACTCGTCCTCGCAGTCCTCGGCGCGGTTCAGGAAATCGCCCCGATCATGCGCTCGCTCCGCACCCAGGCATCGCGGCGCGTCCTCTCGGTATGCGCCATACTCGGCCTCGGCGCCTGCACCCTCACACCCAACGAGCTCTCCGGGCAGACCAGCATCGCCATCGTCGCCTCCGCCGGAGGCGTGGCCATGTTCGCCGCCATGCTCTTCTACTCACGCAACCGGAACACCGAGGGCGTCATCGTCGCCAGCGGCGTCGCCCTCATCTGCTTCGTCTACCTCGGGCTCATGTCCGGCTTCCTCTTCCTCATCCGGCGCGAGTTCGGCGCGTGGGAACTCCTCGCCACACTGCTCATCACCAAGAGCTACGACATCGGCGCCTTCTTCACCGGCTCGACCATCGGTCGCCACAAACTCATCCCCTGGCTCAGCCCCGGCAAGACCTGGGAAGGCCTCTTCGGAGGCCTGGTCGTGTCCACCCTCGTCGCCCTCGGCGTCTGGGCATTGGGGCGCTCTCTGGTCGAGACGACCGACGGCTTCTCCCTCCTCGCCATCGCCTGGTGGGAGGCTTGCCTGATCGGAGCCCTCCTCGGCCTCGTCGGGCAGGGCGGCGACCTCATCGCCTCCATGCTCAAACGCGACGCGGGCGTCAAGGACTACTCCAAAGTCCTGCCCGGTTTCGGCGGCATCATGGACGTCATTGACTCGCCCCTGCTCGTGGCCCCCGTCGCGTTCTGGGTGTTTCTCGCCGTAACCGGCCAGTAACCATCCGGACTCCCGCGCGTCTCCGCAAACCATGTGGGAATACACCGTAAAACCACGGTCCGGTGTCCCCGCCAACCCAAAGCCGGTGCTATACTTAAGTGTCGAGGCAACGAGGAGACCTACATGGGCGTAACCACCCAGCTTTTGAAACTGTACCGGGTAGATCAGCGATTGGACGGGCTCAAGAGCCGTCTTCGCTCAGCGGAGAACTACCTCAAGGCGCAGGATCGCAAGCTCGCCGAGATCGATGAGAAAGTGAAGTCGCTCAAGGCCCAGGTCCGCCAGCTCGAAGCCACCGCACACAACGACGAGAACGAAACCTCGGGCATCGACGAACGCGTCGCTATGCTCCGTGAGCGCATGAACAACGCCCAGACCAGCAAGGAACACTCCGCGCTGCTCGTCGAAATCAACACCCTCAAGGCCGACAAGAGTCTCATCGAAGACCGCGCCATCGGCACCCTGAACACCCTCGACACGCTCCGCGAACAGCTCAAAGCCCTCGAAGAGGAACGAGCCTCCATCGAGAAGGTCCGCACCGTCGCCAAGACCGATCGCGATACCCGCGAGGCCGAGATCAAGGACCAGCTCGACGCGCTCGAGAAGGAGCGCGTCGAGGTCGTCGCCGAAGTCCCAGCCTCCGCACTGTCGATCTACAACGACCGCATGGAGCGCAACGACATCGAAGACGTCATGTCCGCCGTCGTCGAAGTCGACCGTCGAAACATGGAATACACCTGCGAGGTGTCCAACACCATGCTCCCCGTCGAACTTGTCAACCGTCTGCTTTCCAAGTCAGAGATCGTGCAGTGCCCGACCAGCGGCGCCATCCTCTACATGCCCGACGACCTGCGCGAGTCCATGGAAGCCGCGGCCGAAAAGCGCCGCAAGAAGCGCGAAGTCAGCGTCTGAACGCCGGCCCGCCGCTCCCCTCACGCTTTTCATCACCTCTCGATCAACGCCCGATCGCCGTCACTCGG
>CAXAVQ010000297.1:0-3672 GCA_963971985.1 uncultured bacterium | reverse complement strand
CCGGCGCCGGCACCACCTGCAGGCGAAGCGAGAGGTCGTCCCACCCGATCGCCGAGGTCACCGTGCCCAGCCCGGCCTGACCCGTCGAGGTCAGCTGCACGCCGAAGGCGAACTGCATCAGCTCGCCGCCGAAGTCCGGGTGGCTGTCGAGGTCAATACCCTGATCCGGCACCACCTCGATGAAGTCGTCGCTCGTGAACCCCGAGAAGTTACGAACCTGCGCCGGCTCGTCGAACTCGAAACCCTCCCAGCCGTTGCCGCCGGCCGTCGACATGAACACCGCGCCGCCCTGCAGGATGTACAGCCGCGGCCCGCCGAAATTGACCAGGTCCGGGGCCGACGTCGCCGGGAACGTGAACACGCTCGCGGCCACCGAAGACAGCGCCCCGTCCACCGCCGGGTCGTGCGTCCAGCCGTTCATGACGATCGGCGCGTGGATCACGTTGAACACGCCCTGCGGGATGTTCATGACGTACTGCTGCAGCATGAAGTGGTTGACGGGGTTACCGCCGCTGAACCGGTCACTGGTGACGCCGGCGGTCTCGCCACCGTCGGGGATGCCCGACCAGAACGGCGTCATCGCCGACCACGAACCCGGCTCGAAGTCGCTCTCATTGAAAATGACCGTGGGCCCGGCCACCGCCGCGCCAGAAACGGCGACCAGCGCCATCGCGCTGAACAGAATCGATTGGTATCGCATGGGATTCTCCTGCTCTCCGTGTGCTTCGATGATGGCACCGCCCGCGATCGGGCCGTGCCGTACATGGAGCAAAGCGGAGAAACCCGCTCGCCGGGGACACGCTGAACTGAGAATTTGCCATGAGATTGGACGCTGGGCCTGAGGAAGTCGCTTCTTGCGCGAATTTGGGAGTCGCAGCGGGTAATCGCTGGTCAGGCCCGTTCATGACGCGGGCAGGTGGGGCCGGCATGCAGTGTTATAGTCAGGCGATGGACAGTTCCGCGACGAACTCGAGAACGAATGACTTAACGCTCCGCCGATCAGTCGGTATCGGGCTTCGCAGATGGCGAGTCTCGACGATGATCCTCGCCCTGCTGTTGATCTGGTGCTCAGCGACATTGTACGTGGGTCGAACTGCTCTCTTTGGCTCCGTGTTTCCGAAGTGGGTGATGATCAGCGGGCACGACTTCCGTGGCTCAAGTGTCTACGAGATCGAGATTCGCGATGGAGCGCTCGAGGTCTACAGAGCGCCGGATTACGCTGGTTCGGAACACCCGCCAGCCAATACTCGGGGCCGGGCTTATCTCACCGTCACGGAGCGCGATTTCCGAAACGCACGGCTCGACGGTCACAGGCGACGGGAGCTCAGACTCGAGCCCGTTCGGATGGTGGGGTTCCCAGACGGGAAGTCGTTCACCGATGCGGAGCGACGGGACATAGCGTTCCAAGTCACTTCAGATTTCTTTCGGAGCGCGGATGTCCGGAGGCAGGAGAACGTACGCCGAAGAGACTGGATGAGAGACGGAGACGGGGTGTTTTCTGTTGACGCAGATCCCGGTGGAGTGACATTTGAATACACGCCGGTTGACCTCGCCTACGTCACCCGGGTTCTTCTGGTGTCAACGCCGTTGAGCGTGATGGCCGGTGTCATAGTGTTGATGGGCGTGGCGACGCAGATCCGGTATCGCCATGCCAACTCACAGTGCGTGTGGTGTGGTTACCAGTTGACGAGCGACGACGCGAACGCCGAGTGCTCTGAGTGCGGCCGGCTGGGTCCACGCTGAAGTGAGAATCTGCCACGGGCTTGGGCGCGTAACGCACGAAAAAGGCACCGGAATCAGCCGGTGCCCCTTCGAAAGGCCGTCGGAGTGGAGCGGAGGGGACTCGAACCCCTAACCTCCAGCTTGCAAAGCTGGCACTCTCCCAATTGAGTTACCGCCCCGGGTTGGGAGGGAGAGTATACGCGTTTTTTGGCCCTCGGTGCACGCTCCCGGACCGGCATGAAGCGGCGTTCACGCGTGGTTCATCGCCCGCCCACCGGGACCGGCGATCCTTTCAACACGGTCGGGACCGCGCGGCGGCTGTCGCGCGATCCATTCGTACCCCCGCCCCCGGCCGAAGGAAAGGAGCCAGACATGGCACGCAGCAGCGAAGCACACACCTCCGGTGAGCGAGCGAAACTCAAGGAGAAGCAGATCACCGGCGAGCGCGATGCGCAGGAACTGGAGGATCGGGGCATGCCGGTCTCCGCCGCGGCCCAGATCGCCGGGACCGACCCGACAACGGTTCCCAAGCTCGACTACGACGCGTTCTCCGATCAGGAGATCGCCGATCGGGCCGAGGAGCTCGAGATCGAGGGTCGCGAGAGCATGCTCAAGGATGAACTGATCGAGGCCATCCGCAACCACGAGGACCCGCAGCGCGTCGAGGCCGCCCGTCAGGCCCGTCGCGGCGACCCGAACAGCGGTGTGCAGGGCAAGACCGATCAGGTCCGCGACCCGAAGCACAGCAAGCGCGACCCGCAGAACAAGGGCGAGTCGTAAGGGCGAGTCCTGAGCCGATCGTCCTTTGCCCGGATTGCCTCGGCACCGGCCAGCGGTCACAATCCGTTCCCCGCTTCGAGCGGGCGATCCGGACACGCTCCGGACGGATGTGACCCCTGCGAGGAGCGATGGCGATGGCAAGCGGAACCGGCGGCGAGCAGAAGGCGGACATCGGGCTGGTCGGCCTCGCGGTGATGGGCCAGAACCTGGTCCTCAACATGGCCGACCACGGCTTCACCGTTGCGGTCTACAACCGCACCACTTCCAAGATGGACGACTTCATCGCCGCGTACCCGCCGGGGACCTTCGGCGAACTCGGCGGCGGGCTGATCGGCTCGGCCGAACTGAAGGACTTCGTCGCCTCGATCAAGCGCCCGCGCAAGATCGTCATCCTCGTCAAGGCCGGTGGCGGCACGGACGCGGTCATCGACAGTCTGGTCCCGCTGCTCGACGAGGGCGACATCATCATCGACGGCGGTAACGCCCACTGGGAAGACACCATCCGGCGCGAGAAGGCGCTGACCGCCGAGGGCCTGCGCTTCATCGGTTCGGGCGTGTCCGGCGGCGAGGAGGGGGCCCGCTTCGGCCCCTCGCTCATGCCCGGTGGCGACAAAGAGGCGTGGAAGGAACTCGAGCCCATCTGGACCGCGATCGCCGCGAAGGTGGACGCCACCACCGGCAAGCCGATCGAGGGCGCAGCGCCCGGCAAGCCCGTGACCGGCGGCGTGCCGTGCACGACCTACATCGGCGCCGGCGGCAGCGGCCACTTCGTGAAGATGGTGCACAACGGCATCGAGTACGGCGACATGCAGATGATCTGCGAGGCGTTCCACCTGCTGCGCGGCATGGGCGGGCTGACTCCGAAGGAGTGCGCCGAGGTCTTCGCCGAGTGGAACCGGGGCGACCTCGATTCGTTCCTCGTCGAGATCACCGCGGACATCCTGGCCTTCGACGACCCGCGAACGGGGAAACCATTTGTAGATGTAGTTCTGGATGCCGCGGGGCAGAAGGGGACCGGTAAGTGGACGAGCACGGCGGCGCTCGACATGGGCGTGCCCGCGCCGACGATCGCCGAGGCGGTGTTCGCGCGCTGCATCAGCGCGATCAAGGAAGAGCGGGTCGCGGCGAGCAGTATCCTCGCGGGGCCGGGACACGACGAAGCCGAGGCGG
>CAXAVQ010000296.1:0-3682 GCA_963971985.1 uncultured bacterium | reverse complement strand
AGGTGAGCATCGCCCGGATCTTATTGGCCCAGATCTGCGTGAACGCGAACGCAACGGTCTGGGTGAGCAAGCGGATCAGAATCACGGCGCCACCTCCTCGAGTTGGCTGTCGGCTGGCGAGCCGCCCGACACTGTCGCGCGGGCAGACGCATTGTCCGCCGCTTGCTTGATGAACGCGAGGTGGACCGGGTCTTCATCGGTCGGATGATCGCTCATGATCTGGCCGTCTCTCAGTCGCACAATCCGGTGCGCGTGACCGGCGATGTCCTCCTCGTGCGTGACCATGACGATCGTCTGCCCCTCGGCGTGCAGTTCCTCGAACAGCCTGATGATCTCGTCCGAAGTCGTTGAGTCGAGATTGCCCGTTGGCTCGTCAGCGAGAAGCATGGCCGGACGGTTCACGATCGCTCGGGCAATCGCCACGCGCTGACGCTGTCCACCGGACATCTGGTTTGGCTTGTGGCCGAGCCGATTTCCCAGCCCGACGCGATCGAGGGCAGCCTTCGCCGAGCGGCGCGAACCCATGAACCGCTTCCTCGAATACAGCAGGTTGAGCTGCACGTTCTTCAGCGCGCTCGCCCGAGGAAGCAGCTCGAAAGTCTGGAACACAAAGCCGATCTCTTCATTCCGCACCCGAGCCAGCTCGAACCCGCTCATCCGGTGCGTCGGCTTGCCGTTGAGGATGTACTCACCCGCCGTCGGCTTGTCGAGACAGCCGAGGATGTTCATCAGCGTCGATTTGCCAGAGCCCGACGAGCCCATGATCGCCACGAACTCGCCCTTCTCGACCGTGAAGTCCACGCCGCGCAACGCGTGGACGCGCTCGGCGCCCATCTTGTAAACCTTCGTGATGCCGCTGACCTCGATCGTCACGTTACTGCCCCCGGCCCGAAGCGATCCGCTGGGGTGGCCCACCCCCGCCCCGACCCTGGCGCGCCTCAACCGCGTCGCCGTGCTCCATTGTCCGCAGCGACGCGAACGGCCCGCTGATGACCTGCTCGCCGACCTCGAGACCGGACTCGATCGCCGTCCGCTGGATGCTCGACGCGATCGTCGTCACCGGACGCATCTTCGCGACGCCGTCCTCCAGCACGAATACCACCTGCACGCGCGGCCGCGACGTATCGATCAGAGGAGAGGAACGCACCTCCAGAGGCAACTCGTCGAACCGCTTGTCCAGCACCGCCTGGCTCGGCACCACGATCGAGTCCTCGTAGCGCTCCACCTCGATGTCCACGTTCGCCGTCAGACCCGAGAACAGCCGGTCCTCGGTCGGATCGAGCACTACCTCGGCGTCGAACACGTTCGCGCCGTCGTTGCTCGCTCGCGACTGCAGACCGATTCGACGCAGGCGTCCCGTGAACACGCGTCCCGGGTAGGGGTTCAGGTACACCGAAACCCGCTGGCCCTCCTCAACCTTCGGGGCATCAACCTCGGTCAACTGCGCTTCGACGAGCATCTCCGACAGATCCGCGATCGTCATGATGACCGTACCCGCGTTCTGAATCGTTCCCAGGGCGACCTCGCCCTCGCGCGAGTTCACCTGCGTGATCACGCCATCGATCGGTGCGCGGATGGTCGTATATTCGAGTGTTTCTCGCGCCTGCTCGACGTCGGCCCGGCCGACCTCCACGTTGGCACGCGCCGACTCGACGTTCGCGATCGACCCTTCCAGGTTCGCCTTCGCCGACTCGTACGCCGCACGACGGCTGTCGAGTTCGTTCTCGCTTGTCTCGAGCGCCGATAGGGAGATGTCCCCGCTCGAATGGAGTTCCTGATTCCGCTCAAAATCCGCGAGGGCTTTGTCGAGGTTGCTCTTGATGCCCACGAGGTTCGCGCGGTCGGCCGCGAGACGCGCCTCCGCCGCCTTCAGCGCCGCCTCGTCCGACAGCAGGCGGGCTTCCGCCGCCGACAGGCGTGCTTCGACTTCCTTGCGATCCAGTTCGACCAGGATGTCGCCCTGTTTGACCTCGTCACCCTCGAGCAGCGGGATGCTCACGATCGTCGCCGACACACGCGATGCGATCTGCACCTCGGTGCGGGGTGTCACCGTGCCGGGGGCGGCGATCGTGCGAACCAGTTCGCCGCGCTCCACCACCTCGACGTCCACCGCCTGCGGCTGGTTCGCCAGCGCCTGAGCTTCCCAATAGGCGTTGACCCGAGGCCAGAGAAAGACCGCCGCGGCTCCGCCCAAAAGAGCGACCACGAGCACGATCCCGACGGTCCACTTCAAAAACCCGATCACGCCTTCCACGAACGACCCTCCAGAGGGGAGACAGTCACGCCCCACGCACAGACCTATCTATAAAGGCCCGACGAGTTGCATGTGCAAACAGATTTCCCGCCCCGATAACCTCCTCCGGACTCTCCCGAACACCATCCGCGATCGGGTACCCTTGCCCTATGGGCAAACGCGTCCTCCACGACAAATGGTTCAAACTCGCCAAGGAAGAGGGCTACCTCTCTCGCGCGGCGTACAAGCTCAAGCAGATCGAGCGCAATAAACGCCTGTTCCGGGGCGGCATGCAGGTCCTCGACCTCGGCTGCGCCCCCGGCGCGTGGCTTCAGGTCGCCCGCGAATTCGTGGGCCCCAAGGGCGTCGTCGTCGGGCTCGACCTGCAGGAAGTCCGCCACGCGTTCGATGAGAACGTCCACCACTTTGTAGGCGACGCCTTCGCCTTCCCGACCGACACCCTCAAGGAAGCCGCCGGCGGACGATTTGACATCGTCCTCTCCGACATGGCCCCCAACACCATCGGGCACGGCGACGCCGAGCGATCGGTCACGATGGGCCACCAGATCCTCGAAATCGTCCCCGAACTGCTCAAGGCCGACGGCCATCTGGCCTTCAAGGTCCTCGAGGGCTCCGGCTTCCCGGAACTGCTCGCCGCCAGCAAGAAGCTGTTCCAGGACTGTCGCCCCTACAAGCCGCCGGCCAGTCGCGATGTCTCGCGCGAGATCTACATCGTCGGCATGGGCTTCAAGCGGAGCGAGGCCCCGGAGAAGCGACCCGAGAAGAAGCGGGTCCCGCCGCACCTCCGGTTTACGGAAGAGGAGTTGCGCGGCGACTGACCCTCGCTACGAGTACCGCAAAGGCCCGAGAACCGGGTTTCCGTGGCGGAAACCGCCACCACCGATTCGTGATCGTGCGAGCGTTGGGTATATTCCAGAACCCCCAACCACCCCGACGCCCTCGTTTGCGGCGCCCGCCTTCAGGAGCGAACCATGCACGGCAACACACTGACCCGATCGCTCCGTGCCGGCGCGTTCATGGTGGCACGCCCGTCGGACGGCGTCCGCTGGTGGGGCGAGCGACTCGGCAAGGGCGGCTCGCCGATGCAGCGCCGTATCCCGTGGACCAGCTGGTCGGCCATCGACCGCCTCTCCAAACTCGTCCAGCCCGGCTGGCGCGTGTTCGAGTGGGGCGGCGGCGGTTCGACACTCTTCTTCCTCGATCGCGGCTGCGAAGTCGTGACCGTCGAGAGCCACCCCGGCTGGATGAACGACATCGAGAAAGCCACCGCCGAAGCGTCCGACCGCTGGCGTGGCGTGCTCTGCGAGGCCGAGGACGGCAACGCCGCCGAGGTCGAGCGCTACATCGCGGCCCTGCGGATGCAGCTTCTCGACGCCCTGAACAGCGGTAACGACACCGTGGTGGTGAAGGGCTGACCATGACGACGGC
>CAXAVQ010000295.1:0-3683 GCA_963971985.1 uncultured bacterium | reverse complement strand
TGTTGCTCGCGCGTTCATCTTCACGATCGCCGACGTCGTGTCCAAGGCGATCTACGGCGTGATGCTCGGTATGGTCGCGGTGATCATCTCGCGTGAGGAGGGTTACGACTACAACCGGATCAGGCCGCAGATGATCGAAACCGACGGCGGTTGAGTCCGAGCATGCAGGCCGACCTCTCTTTTCCGATTCGGCAGATGGCCGAGGTTCCCTTCGCTCGCTTGAGAGAGCGGAGGGTTTTTATGTTCGGTGCGCTGATCGGCTTGCTGCTGCTCGTCTGCCTCGCCGTCGAGGTGGTCTGGGGCATGCCCGGATGGCTCGTGGCTCTGCCCTTCGCGCTCTCGCTGTTCTTCTGCGGCATGCCGCACGGAGCGATGGACTGGTCCATCCACCGCCGGCTGTGCGCCCAACGATCCCTGGCCTTCGCGATTCTGGCCTTTGCGCCGTACACCGCGCTTTGCGTCGTCTGCGCACTGCTGCTCTTCACGGCACCGATCGCGTACATCAGCCTATTTCTCCTCCTGACACTGCTGCACTTCGGAAGGGCAGACGCTCGCATCCGGACGGGACGGTCATCGGCCAGCCTGCGTGAGACGATCCGAGGGATCGCCCGTGCAGGCGCGGTTGTGGCGCTGCCGTTCACCTTGCAGCCGGTCGCGGCCGCCGACGCGATCGCGAGGGTTTCCTCGCTGGTCGGAGGCCCTGCGTCGTTGCCTCCGGGGTTTGCCGAGGTGTTCGGTGTCTTCGGCGCGATCGGGATAGCCGTCTGGCTGATCGACGTCGCGTTGAACTCGATGGATGAGCCGGCGGTCTTCCGGCTGCTCCCTTTCGCTGTCATCGCGACGAGTGTGCTGCTGGCGCCGCTATTCAGTGTCGGCGTGTGGTTCCTGCTCTGGCACGCGCTTCGCGAGTGCGTGGTGCTCGGCGGAGAGCCGGAGCGCCCTGTTCGGTCGGTGGCGCGGACGCACGTCCGATCGCTGCCGCTGATGCTCCCGACCCTCGGCCTCGCGCTGGCTCTCGGGGTTCTCGCCGGTGCCCCGGCGGGCCTGCTCGGCGTGGCGGTGGTGACGCTGACGCTCTACGCGATCTTCACGCCGGCGCACCATCTGCTCCAGGAACTCGCATCGGCGAGAGACGCTCAGTTCGGCACCGGTGCCGGGTAGAGGGTTGGCGCGCCCGGTCCGACCGGCAATCCGAGCACAAAGACCCAGAGGTAGAACAGCACCATCCAGCCGATCAGGAAGAAGATCGAGTAGGGCAACATCGTCGCGACCATCGTGCCGATGCCCAGGTTCTTCTGATAGCGGACGGCGACGGCGAGGATGAGCCCGAAGTAGCTCATCATGGGCGTGATGATGTTCGTCGTCGAGTCGCCGATGCGGTACGCCGCCTGGATGACTTCGGGGCTGTAGCCGATCGCCATGAGCATCGGCACGAAGATCGGCGCGGTCACCGCCCACTGGGCGCTGGCCGAGCCGAGCATGAGGTTCACGAAGCAGCACATCAGGATGAACGGCACGAACACCGCCGGGTTGTCGAGGTTCATCGCGACCAGCAGGTCGGCGCCGAGCACCGCGAGGATCTGGCCTAGTCCGGAGTAGTTGAAGAACGCGACGAACTGGGCCGCGAAGAACACGAGCACGATGTACAGCCCCATGCTCTTCATCGCCCCGGCCATCGCGTCGATCACATCGCGGTCGCTGCGCATCGTGCCGACGATCGCGCCGTAGACGATGCCGGGAACCACGAAGAAGATCAGGATCATCGTGACGACGCTGTTGAGCATCGGCTTGAAGATCGCGATGCCCTCAACGACCTTGGTCGGGTCCGGGTTGTTCTCGTTCGGGTCGCGGAGCACGCCGTAGCCGGGAAGCCAGTCGAAGAGCGGGGCGGCCCACCTCGGCCCGGCGAGCACGACGAAGCCGAGCGCGACCACCAGCGTGCTGAAGCCCGCCCATTTGAGGGCGCGGAACTCCGATGGCGTGACCTTCTCCAGTGTCGGCGAGCGGTCGATGTCCTCGTCGGCCATGCTCGGGTCGTACGCGCCCAGTCGTGGCTCAACGATCTTCTCGGTGACGAACCAGCCCAAGGCCGTGATCAGGAACGTGCTGGCGATCATGAAATACCAGTTCACCGCCGGGTGCACGGTGTACTCCGGGTCGTAGAGTTGGGCCGCTTCTTCGGTGATGCCCGCCAGCAGCGGGTCCACCGTGCTGATGAGCAGGTTTGCGCTGTAGCCGCCGGAGACGCCGGCGAACGCCGCGGCCATGCCGGCCAACGGGTGGCGCCCCAGCGAATGGAACAGGGCCATCGCCAGCGGGATGATGACGACGTATCCCATCTCGCTCGCGGTGTTGGAGACGACCGCCGCGAAAACGACGACCAGCGTGACCATCGCCTTGGGCGCGCCGAGCACCATGGCGCGGATGGCGGTGGTGAGCAGGCCCGACTTCTCGGCGACGCCGACGCCGAGCAGCGCGACCAGCACAGTGCCGAGGGGGACGAAGCCGGTGAAGTTTTTCACGAGTTCCTGGCTCATCCAGCGGATGCCATCGGCTTCCAGCAGGCTGCTGACGCGGAGGATGCCATCACCTTGGGGGTTCGGGCGCGGATCCTCGACCGTGAGGCCCGTCACCTTGGCGATATGGCTGGCGATCGCGACCCCGAGTGCAAAGAGCGCGAAGAGGCTGACCGGGTGAGGGAGCAGATTGCCGAGCCACTCGACGACGGCAAGGAAGCGGGCGAAGGCGCCCGTCGGCTTCGGGGGAGCGGGTTGGTGAGGCGGCGGGGGGTTCTCGGTCATGGCACCACCATATCGGGTGTCGGCGATCCGAGAACCGGTGCGCGTTTTTACGTACTTGTACCGGGTTGGCGAACGCCCCTTGAAGGGGCTTTCCGATCGAGACGATGACTCGTGAATCGCCACCACGGAGGAGGCGATCAATTCGCTGGAAGGAACCGATCATGGCCATTGTTGGACGCCAGGCCGCATCCACTCGCGCGTACTTCCCGGCGCCTCTGGGCTCGCTCGACGCGAGCGAACTCGGGCTCGACCTCTATATCCGGACGTCGCCCTCGGCACCGCCGGCCCTGTACCGTTCAGCCGGCCTGATGTTCAAGGAAGAGGACCGGGCCCGCCTGATCGAGCAGGGCGTGGACTACCTGTACATCTCCGTCGAGCAGCACTCGCAGTACCAGAAGATGCTCTCCAGCCGGGTCAGCAACGTCCTCCGCGACGATTCGCTGAACGGCAGGGAGCGTCGGGAGATCGTCTCGGGCATCTGTTCCAAACTGGTCGACGACGCGATGGAGAACACCTCTGCGGAGTCGCTGAGCTCGCTGTTCGAGGTCGGCGACACGATCGCGCAGATCGCTTCCGAGGAGGGCGACGCCGCGTTCTCGTGCCTGCTCAACATGAGCGGCCACGATTTCTACACCGCGACGCACATGATGAACGTGTCCATCGGCTGCGGCCTGCTCGCCCGTGCGGTCCGCCCGGGAGACACCGAGTTCGCTTCGGCGATGATCCGTGCCGGGCTCGTGCACGACCTCGGCAAGGCCGACATCAGCGCGGAACTGCTCAACAAGGAAGGCAAGCTCTCTGAGGACGAGTTCGCGTCGATCAAAGAGCACCCGATGGCGGGGGTGCGGATCCTGCGCGAACTCAATATCACCGATCCGATCG
>CAXAVQ010000294.1:0-3712 GCA_963971985.1 uncultured bacterium | reverse complement strand
GGATGCGAGCCGGGCTTTTGCCTGATCACGCTCTTCTGTTGCGCCAGCGGTCTGCTGATCGAACCGCTGGGTCGCGTCGGCCTCGATCCGGTCATAAGTATTGTTGGCTTCGTTGGTCTGGACTAGGAGCTCTTCGTCGAGCGAGGCCACCTTGTCCTTGTGCTTGTCTTCCATGGCACTCAGTCGCGGGCGGTAGGACGCGGCGAGTTCGGCTCGCTTGGACTCGAAACGATCCTTGACCTCGCGGACTTTCTCGTCGTGCGACTGGTTCGACTCGGCGACTTCCTTCGTCCGTCGATCGGCGATGGCGCGGGTGGCCTGCTGGAAGTCGGCGATGGCCTGGTCGCGTTCGCGCTTGATGCGCGCGGCGGCTCGCTGGAATGCGGATTCGAACTCGGCGTACAGCTCGTCGAGGCGAGATCGGGCTCGTCCTCGCAGGAGCAGCGCGAAGACGCCGGTGAGCACGAGGCCGAGGAACGCGCCGCCGCCAGCGAAGGGCGCGAGGTTGTCCGTGTTGATGGCGATGCCCGCGCCGGCACCGGCGAGGACAAGGACCGTGCCCATGATGATGAGCGAAGAGCTTTGGGACCACTTCGCGGGCTTGCAGGCTCTGATCGACTCGGAGACGGACTTGGCGCGGTCGAGCGCATCCTGCGCGGACGCCTCGCCTGCTTCCGCTGCGGATCCACCGTCGACGTCCGCGCCGTCAGGGTCCTGGTCGAAGTCGATCGACTGGGGCGAGATCCTGCGCACGGCATCGGGCTGGAAGAGGCCGAATTGGTCGAGATCGGCGTGCACGTCTTCCACGGTCTCGTCGAGTTCCGTTTCGAGCTTCTTGAGCCGATCGGTGGTGTCGTTGAGCGCTTCGCGGGCTTGGCGGATGTCCGATTCGGACACTTCTTCGGCGAGCCAGTTGGTTTCCTTGCGCGACTTCTCGATCGCGTTCAGTTTGCGCGTCGCTCCTTCGCGCAGGGTGGCTTCCTTGGAGCGGTACTCGCGTTCGAGCGTCCCGTGCTCGGATTGGAAGGAGGCGTTCTCCGCTTCCATGGCTTCGGCGTGCGCAGCACGGGCGGATTCGAGCGTCGCATCGCGATCGGCCTGTGCCTTGGACAGCACCTTGTCGCGCTCGCGCTGGGCAGAGGAGGTCGCGCTGTTCCAATGCTCATCGATGCTCGCCTGGGCCTCGGCGCGCTCGCGGGTCATGCGGCGCGCCAGATCGACGGCCTCGCGCAGCGATGAGGCCAGGCCGGAGACGGGCGGGGTGGTGGACCGGTTCACGAGCACTCCTGTCTGGCCCGGGAGGTGACCTCGGCCATCTGTTCCATGGCGGCGATCGCGGCCCGTGCGGCGGGCTGGATCGGTTCGATCACCTTGGCCTCGAACTCGCGTGAGCGACGGTCGTGCCATTGATCGCGTGCCGCATCCCAGCGGACCTCAAAGGCCTTGGTCGCGTCCTGCAGGCGGTGCATGCCGGTTCTCAGGCTCATCGGGCTCCTTCCGTGTCGCTTTCAGGGTGAGGCCCAGCCTCCGGATCGTCCAGCGTATCGCCGGAGAACGCCGAAAGCGGCCTGCCGCGCTCGTCCTGAATGGCGATCAGTTCGCCTTCTCGGACCAAAAGAGCGGTCGTCCGCGGGGCGCTGAGGGCGATCGAGAGTTCCGGGTAGGCCTTCATCGCGTCGCCGACCCGGACCGCGACCAGTTCCTCGGGCGGCTCCGTCGCGTCGGAACGCATGATGAGCCAGCCGGAGTCGCCGAGGGGGGCGTTCGCGGAGCGCAGGAGCAACGTCGGGGCTTCCAACTCCCAAGCTGTATCAATCAAGAGCCGATCTTCGGCGGGCGGCGTCTCGGCGACGGAGCCGAGCGACCGGGCAACAAGTGTGGGGTCGAAGGACCGGATTTCCATCGCGTCGCCCACGCCGAGCATCAGCGCGAGCCGACGGGTGGCGTCCTCGTCCAGCAACGCCCAGCGGACCTCGCCCGCCCCTGCGTGCAGGGCCTCGATCGGATCGCTCGCGAGCGGGGCCCGGGAACGCAGGCGACGGCTCGGGGCGAGGTCCTTCCAGATGCGCCGGCTCGGCGCGTCCGACGCGCCAGAAGCGGCCACGGTCGGGCGCGATGCCTGATCCGGCGAGCCCTGGGCTTCGCTGGAGATCGAAACGTACTCGTCGAGGGTGCGGGCCATCATCTCAAGGTCGTGGCGGGCCCTTGGCATCTCCGCGGCGACCATTCGCTGCATCGGGGCGACGCGTCCTTTATAGAGGGTGTACTGCTTCTCGAGTTCCCGGAACCAGCGCTGGCTGTTTCTGAGTTTGATGCGGGCCTCCTCGACCTCGCGCCGGGCCTTCGCGATGGCCTTGCGCTCGTCCACGGTGGACTTGGGGCCCATGGAGTGATCGGTCATCTGGGCGCGCGCCAGGTCGGACTTCGCCCGGGTCAGCATCTCCTCGCGCCGGGTGATCTCCTTCTTCCAGTGCGGGATGCTGTGGGAACGGATCCGATCGATGGTGCGCACGATGTCCGCCTCGGCCATGGAGAGAGCCGACGCGGCCTCTTCCTCGTAGACGGCCAGCGCGCTGCGCAGTTCGCCCAGCGCTTCGATGGATCTGACGTTGGCGCCCTGGTTCATGTGCGCGTGCGGCTCCGTGTGGGATCAGCGCTGGCGGAGGTACTCTTCGGCGCGTTCGGCCTTGCGGAGCAGGAACGGGATGTGGTTGTCCGAGGCGGCGACGAATCGCGAGAGGACCCGCATGGTCTCCTCGAACTCCTCGGTGAACTTGGACTGCTCCTGATCGCGCCAGGTCTGGGAAAGGGCCTGTAGACGCCCGTGGAGCTGGCGCATCTGCTGGTCAAGCTGGCTGTTGAACCTTTTCAGGTCGGTGGCGAAGCGACGGAGTTCATCGGGATCGACGACGGCTTTGGCCATAGGGGCATTTCCTTACGTCTGGAGGCGACGGCAACGGGCCCGAGTCGGTGAAGGGTAGCGTCTGGCGTCGGATCCGAGGGTTGATCGACGATTTTGGGCCGTCCAGGGGGTATCCTCGTATGGCCGTCCGCTGTCGCAGGCGGGACCGGGGCGAAAGCCCGACCTATCAGGAGGAACCGAGCGATGAAACTGGGCAAAGTGATTCTGGGCGGGGGCATCGCCCTCGTTGGACTGATCGTGCTGGTTGTGCTCGTGGCGTTCGTGATGATCGATTCGATCGCGAAGACCGGCATCGAGAAAGGCAGCACCTACGCGCTCGGCGTTCCGACCACGCTCGACACCGCGGACGTCAAGGTCTTCGCCGGCGAGTTCGACATGAGCGGGCTGACCGTCTCAAACCCCGAGGGCTTCAGCACCCCCCACTTCCTCGCGATGGGCAACGGCGCCGTGAGCGTTGCGCTCGGCTCACTCACCAGCGATGTCGTCCAACTGCCGACGCTGACGCTCGACGGCATCAGCGTCTACCTGCAGCGGGCGGACGGCAAAACGAACTACGGCATGATCATGGAGAACCTCGAGCGGTTCGAGTCGGGCGACACCCCCCCGGAAACGCCGAAGGCCGAAGGCGGCAAGAAGTTCGTCATCGATCGCGTGCTCATCACCGACGTGACGGTCAACATCGACCTCGCGCCGATCCCCGGTGGATTGAGCGAAGTCACCAAAATGGAAGTGAAGGTGCCCGAGATCGAACTGACCGATCTCGGCAAGGGCGACGCCAAGCCCATGGAA
>CAXAVQ010000293.1:0-3714 GCA_963971985.1 uncultured bacterium | reverse complement strand
ACCAGTTCCGGCCCCTTCATGTCCAGCAGCGGCGGTTCGTGGACATCGAGGCCGATGCCGTGCCCGGTGCCGTGGACCATCGAGCAGAACGCCGGGTCCTTGCCCGCGTCGCCGTGCTGATCGGGCAGGCCGACGGCGTAGCCGCCGGACCGAATCACCTCGATGGCCGCCCGGTGGACCGCCTCGCCGGTCACGCCGGCGCGGGTTGCGCCGATGGCGGCCTTCTTGGCGCGGACGACGGCGTCGTGCATCTTCGTGACCTCGTCCGGGATGTCGCCGTGCACGACGACGCGCGTGCAGTCGCCGTTGTAGAGGGTGCGCTTGTTCTGGGGGAAGATGTCGATGATGACGGGCTGGCCGGTTTGGATCTGGCCGTGCCCTCGCTCGTGGCAGTCGGCGCCGATGGGTCCGGGGGCGACGATGGAGCCGGGGTTGGCGTATCCGCGTTCGAGGAGCCAGATGTCGATGGCGCTCATGATGCGCTCGGCGGTGAGGGTGGCGCCCTCGTGGGCCAGCACGCCGCCCGAACCGGCTGTCGCGCGGGCGACCAGTTCGCAGGCCATGCGCATCGCGCCCTCGGTGACGGCCTGGGCCTCGCGCAGGAGTTCGATTTCCTCGGCGTCTTTGGCGCGACGGTCGAGCACGCCGAGGTCGAGGTCGCACTCGAGCACGAGCCCGACACGCCTGATCATCTCGGCGAAGACCAGCGGCAGGGAGCGGTCGCTGACGACGCGGCTGACTCCGGCGCGGCGCAGAAACTCCGCGGTCGCCTGCGCGGTGGCGATCTCGCGATCGCCGGAGAGGCCGCCTTCGGGCGTGAAGTCGGCGGGGCAGACGACGCGATCGGCCTTCGCGTGCGCGCGGGCGCGATCCATCTCGATGTCGCGGATGATCAGCGTGCGCCCGGGGAGGTCGGAGTAATCTGACGGCAGGTCGATCGCCGCGCCCGGATCACCGGCGAGGAAACGGATCCGATGGTAGAGCGAACGGTTCGTCGCGGGGATGCCCGCGATGAGTGTGGCGGTGGTCATGGGTGGCTCCTATGGGGGGAGGAGCGGGGAGTGTATGCGAGGGGATGATCGGGCAGAAAAGAAGACCCCGGAGGTGTCCCGGGGTCTTCTCGCGAGTCGATGCATGCTGGTTGATTACGGGCAATCGGTCCCGAACGCGCCGAGGACCGCGTTGAGGTCGGCGAGGTCGACGACGCCGTCGTTGTTGGTGTCGCCGTCGGTTGTGGAAGTGCCGAAGTTGGCGAGGACAAGGTTGAGGTCGGCGAGGTTGACGGAGTTATCGCCGTTGACATCGGTGGGGCAGGGCGGTGTGATGCAAGAGTTGCCCCACCGCGCGATGTTGCTCGCGTCGGATCCCCCGGCCTGCGAGAACCCGCCACCAACGAACAGCGCCGGGCCGGAGTCGTCTTCAAAAGTAGTCAGGGCTAGCCCAGCGAAGCCGCCACTGAGACCATCGCCAACCGCCGACCAGTTCGGCGGGGTCCACTTCGCGATTCTGTTTGCCGGCCTTCCCCCCGCCTGTGAGAAGTCGCCCGCCGCGTAGAGGGCCGGGCCCGTTCCATCGTCGTAGGGTGCCAGAGCGTAGACCCAATCGTTCACTCCCGAGCCGAGGCTCGACCAGGTCGTGCCGTTCCAGCGTGCCGTGCGGTTTGCGGGGTTGCCGCCTGCTTGCGTAAAGGAACCGCCGGCGTAGAGCGACGGGCCGCCTCCGTCATCAAAGACTGTCAGCGCGAAGACCGTACCGTTCATTCCGGTCCCGACCTCGGACCACGTCGTGCCGTCCCAACGCGCGATCTGTCGTGCGGTGATCCCTGCAACCTGGCTGAACCATCCGCCGACGTAGAGCGCAGGGCCTGTGCCGTCATTGAAGACGGTCATCGCGGTGATCCCGTTGTTGGTGGTAGCGACCGTTGACCACTCGGTGCCGTCCCACCGCCTGATGCCCTGAGGCAGAGCCGCGTACAGTGCCGGGCCGCTCCCGTCGTCGAAGCCGCAAAGAGCCACGATCTGGTTGGCGAATTCGCCACCGAGTGACGACCACTCGGTGCCGTCCCAACGCGCGATCTGGCCAACGGGGATTCCGCCAGCCTGCGAGAAATCGCCCGCGGCGTAGAGTGCCGGGCCGCTGCCATCGTCAAAAACTGTGAGCGCAAAAACGGTGTTGTTGACGCCCGTGCCGAGTGGCGACCACGACTCTCCGTCCCAACGCGCGATGTGGTTGATGGCGTTTCCGCCCGCCTGAGTGAAGAATCCGCCCGCATAGAGCGCGGGGCCGCTCCCATCGTCGAAGACAGCCAACGCTTCGACGGTACCACCGTTGATACCGCCACCCAAGGCCGACCATTCGGGAGGGCAGTCCTGCGCGAGCGATGCACCCGGCACGCAAAGCGCAGCGACGGCCGAGAGTGTTATGAGACGCGAAAGCGTGGCGAGCATGGTTGGCCCTTCGAGGGTTCTTGGCAGCCGCTGGTTTCAGCAGGCTTGCTGGGGGGGTTTTTAGAATAGCCCCGCGACGCGATTGGGCAAGGGCATTGCTGCGAATTGTCCGCGATGAGTGTGGCGGTGGTCATGGGTTGGCTCCTATGGGGGGAGGAGCGGGGAGTGTATGCGAGGGGCAGTTAGCGTTTGCGGCGGAGGGTAGTGATCCCGGTTGCTAGCAGTGCAACGGTCGCTGGCCCAGGCGTCGGAATCCGCGCCCTGAAAATCCCGTTCTCCTGCGACTCGATGATTAGCCACTCGCCATTGTCACTGATGTCGTAAGTGAAGGTCGGGAAGTACAGGACTTCGTCGATGCTCGGATCACTGCTTACAAGCAGTTCGCCATTTCGGAAGAGTCCTAAGTGCGAAAGACCCAGCGGGTCGTCGAAGTTGGCGAGCCAGTAGAGGTCGCCGGTATCGGTCATCTCGAGTCTTCGGAAACCGCTGATACTCCGCCCTTCGAGATGCTGGATCTCGCCGTCATCGATCCACACGAGTTCGAAGTCGTTGCGCAATACCGCCCAGCGACCGGTGTCCCAATCGTCGTTCTCCAAGCCTCCGAGATACCCAATGTCACCAGAGTTGTTCAGCGTCACCTGAGTAGGAACCAGAGTGAACTGTGAACCACCGAACAGAGGGACCTCCCCTGAGGTGTGAACAAGCTGCCCGTCGCGGAGCGTCCACGGTTCATTCACGTCTGCGGTCCCGATCGCTGCTACGCCAGCGGCTACGCTGCCGGCGTTGTTGAGGCTGAATGTGCCGAGGTTTGGCGAATAGCCCGCGCTCGCCGTATAGCCGTCTGAAAGCGGTTGAAGCCGCGCGGCATGGAGCACTGAAGCGTACGATCCGTCTCCGTTCGGTATGAACTGGATGAGGGAATCCGGCCCCGGGAAAATCGTGATTCCGAGCCGGAAACTCGCGAGCAGATGCCCGTGGTCGTTCAATTCGTACCCATGGGTGTCAAGCGCACTTGAGTACGAAGAACCCAGTGGGCTCAGATCACCGCCGCGGACGATCGGCCCGGATTGAGTGAACAGGCCGCCTTTAAACCCAAGGAAATCATCTTTAGCATCGAACGCATTTCCGCGAATACTGAAAACGACATCGCCGTTGTTGTTGATATCCCCAGCACCGACATTGGGATCCGGGATCGTGATCCCGCCACCAAAGTCGAATGGTGCATACGGATCAGCGACCACCCCCGCGTGCGAATAGGCATAGTTGG
>CAXAVQ010000292.1:0-3715 GCA_963971985.1 uncultured bacterium | reverse complement strand
ATCCGCCTCGAACGGCGGCGCCTCGGCGTCCTGACGGTCCGAACCGCCCATCCCCGACGACATCTCCTCGTCCGCCGCAGCGTCGCGTGCATCGGCTTCCTCGGCCTCGCGCGCCGCCTTCTCTTCCGCCGTTTCCTCAACCGGGAACAGCGTCTCGTCCTCGAGCTGCTCGGCGCTCGGCTTGTCCGACTCGTCGCCCTGGTAGACCGCGCCCTCCTCGGCCTTGGCGTACTGCTTCATCGCTTCCCACTCGTCGAGCGACATCATCACCTCGCGCGCCACCGAGCCCTTGTGCTCGCCGATGATGCCCGCCTGGCCCATCAGTTCGATCAGGCGTGATGCACGCGTGTAGCCGATCGCCAGCCGTCGCTGCAGCAGCGACACGCTCCCGCGCTTCGTCTCCAGCACGATCTCGACCGCGCGATCGAAGATCGGGTCCTCCTGCGCTGACTTGCGCATCCGCTCCTCGTACTCCTCGGCCGTCAGACCGGTGCCCGACGAGCCGTAGCCGCTCTCGCCGATCGTGGTCAGCGCCCGCTCGAAGGTCGGACCCGAAACATCCTTCACGAACCGGACCACGCGACGGATCTCGATGTCGTCCACCAGCGTGCCCTGCGCACGGATCGGAACCGAGGAGCGGGGGGTGAGCATGAGCATGTCGCCGTGACCCAGCAGCAGCTCGCCGCCCTTCTGGTCCAGCACGATGCGCGAGTCCATGCCCGAAGCAACGCGGAACGACACACGCCCGGGCATGTTCGACTTGATCAGGCCCGTCACCACGTTCGCCTGCGGGCGCTGCGTCGCGAGGATCAGGTGGATGCCGACCGCACGCGCCTTCTGGGCAATGCGGACGATCGCGCCCTCCACTTCCTTGTTGGTCATCATCAGGTCGGCGAGTTCGTCGATCACGAAGACCATGTAGGGCAGCTTGCGCGGGATCTTGGCCTCTTCCAGTTCCGTCTGCGGGTTGAACCGCTCCTTGAGCTCGTCCCACCCCAGACCGTTGTAACTCGCGATGTCGCGGCAACCAGCCTCGGCGAGCAGTTCGTACCGCTCGTCCATCTTGGTCACGGCCCATTCGAGGATCGCCGCCGCCTTCGACATCTCGGTGACCACCGGGCACATCAGGTGCGGGATGTCCTTGAACTGCGACAGCTCGACCATCTTCGGATCGACCAGCACCAGCTTCAGGTCGCTCGGCTTCTGCGTGTACAGGAAGCCCATCAGGATCGCGTTCATGCACACGGACTTGCCCGAACCGGTCGTACCCGCGATCAGCATGTGGGGCAGCGACGCGAGGTCGATGATCAGGGGGTTGCCCGACGCGTCCTTCCCCAGGAACAGCGGCAGCTTCATCTTCGCCGCCGACTGCGAGTTGGTCATCAGTTCCTTGAGGCGGACCTTCTCCTTCTTGCGGTTGGGCACCTCGATGCCCACCGTGTCCTGACCCTCCTCGTTGGGCACGATGCGGATGTTGACCGCCTTGAGCATGCGCGCGATGTCCGAGGCGATCGGCCCGAGCTGGCTCACCTTCGTCCCCGGCGCGAGGCGCACCCGGTACAGCGTGATCACAGGCCCGGAATCGATGCCGACGACCTCGCCCTCGATCTTGTAGGTCTGCAGAGCCCGCTCGAGCGCCTCGGCCTGCTCGCGCACCCACTTCTCGAGTTCCTCGGAGAAGTTCTCTTCCGGATCGGCCAGCAGCTCCAGCGTCGGGAAGTTGTAGTTCCGGTCGGCTTCCTCTTCGCTCTTGCGCTGCTCGCGCAGGGCATCGAGGTCCTCCTGCGTCGCCTTGTTCTTCGAGGTCGAAGCGAAGCGCACCGGCAGCTTGGCGATCTTCTCGCGAAGCTGATCCTCCGTGAACACCTGCGGCGCACCCGGAGCGTCGTCTTCCTCGTAGTCCTCTTCGTCCTCGTAGTCGTCCGCCTCGTCGGCTTCCTCGTACTCCTCGTCGTACTCGTCTTCTTCGTACTCATCCTCGACCGGCTCGACCGCCTTCTTGGCCTTGCCCTTCCGCTTCGATGGCTTCGCCTCGACCTCGCTCGACACATCGTCCAGCTCGTCGAGGTCCTCATCCAGGTTGCCCGCGCCACCAAGGCCGCCGGCCCGCTCGTCGATCCGCGCCTTGGCCGCCTCGCGCTGCTTGCGCCGCTTGGCCGCCCCGAGGAAGGTTTCGACCGCGCGCAGGCGCTTGTCGTCGTCGATGTCGTTCGCGCGCATCGCCTCACGCCGCTCCGTCGCCTTCTCCTTGAGGTCGAGCGCCGTGTCCGCAGACTTCGCGTACACCGTGCCGAGGACGTTCGCCGCGTAGTGGGGGACCACCACCAGCAGGCGGTCCACCGCGATCCACGCGCCGAGGATGAAGAACAGGGTCAGCAGGCCCGCCGCGCCGATCGTGCCGGCGTAGAGCTGCAGGTGGTGGGCCGCGATGATGCCCAGCATCCCGCCGCCGCCTTCCGCCGTGATCGCCAGTTCCGGGAGCAGCAGCGCGTGCCCCGCGCTGATCGCGATCGCGCCGATCACCACGCCCACCGCCCGGATCACCGGGTGGCTCACAGGACCGCGCCACGCCAGCACCGCCAGGTACGCCCCGGCCGAAGCCAGAGCCACCCACACGCCGATGCCCAGCATCAGGTAGCCGTGGTGCGCGATGAACGCCCCGACCACGCCGATCCAGTTCTGGACCTCAGCGCTCGACGCCCCGCCCGCGATCCCCGTCCCGGGAGGGTCCGCGGGGCTGTACGAGACGAACGACGCCGTCAGGCCCAGCCAGGCAAAGAGAGCGATCAACCAGACCAGCCGAGCGGTGCTCGACGGTTCCTCGGACTCATGACGCGCGCGCGAAGTCTTGGACTTTGAAGCCATACCCACCCATATCGGACGATGCACCATCAGGTTCGGAGAAACGGACGTGGTTTTCGTCGACCGAGAACCCCCATCGCGCATGTGAAAATGGGCAATTCGCCACCGTTCACCCCAGCGCCGACGCCCTCTCCGAAAGTGGCCCCAAAAAACAGGGGAGATGCCCGGTTGCCGGGCCGAAACTACGGTGTAGTCTGTAGTTGCGTCATGGACCTTTTGTCTCAGGTGCGATGACCATTCCAGGGCCCGAGAGAGGGATTTGTTTGATGAACGCGACGACCGGGGCGGTGAGCACACGGACGATTCGTCTGTGCGGCGGGGTGGTACTCGGCATTGTCGGTCTGACGATCGGCATCGGCGCCATCACCTCCGGCTCCGCCATCGCCGCGCGACCCGCCGACGACGGTCGCGGCGGTGACTTCATCGGCCTCCCCCTCCCCGCGACGCACGAAGACTTCAAGGGCAAGGGCACCCCCTCCAACTCGCTCACCGACGAGATCTTCAGTTTCTCCAATTGCGTCTCCTGCCACGCCTCGGTCAACACCGAGAGCACCCTCCCCGGTCGCTGGCAGGGCTCGCTCCACGCCAACGCCGTGCGCGACCCGATCTTCCTCGCCGCCGTTTCCATCGCCGAGCAGGACGTCGCCGGCGCGGGCGAGACCTGCTTCAAGTGCCACGCACCCGGCGCCTGGATCGACGGTCGCGTCGAGAACGCCACCGACGGCTCTGGTCTGTTCTTCGCCGACTTCGACAACGGCATCACCTGCAACTTCTGCCACCGCACGGTCAACCCGGTCTACGTCCCCGGCGAATCGCCCGAAGACGATCAGGCCATCCTCTTCGACCTCGCCAA
>CAXAVQ010000291.1:0-3723 GCA_963971985.1 uncultured bacterium | reverse complement strand
GCGACCAGCAGGGCTCCCAGGAGCGCGAAGATGAACGTCCACGCCATCGGCCGGAACATCTTCCCCTCGATGCCTTCAAGCGTCAGCACGGGGGCAAAGACGAGCGTGATGATGCCCATCCCGAACACGATGGGTCGCACCACGCGCGCACTAGATTTCGCGATCGATTCGAGCCGCTCGGAAGGCGAGAGTTTCCGGCCAAGCTCTCGCTGGCGTTCCTTCAGCGAGCGGAGGTTCGCTTCCGTCATGACCACCGAGCCATCGACAAGGATGCCGAAGTCGATCGCACCGAGGCTGAGCAAGCTCGCTGCGATCGCGAACTCATACATGCCCTGCACGGCGAACAGCATTGAAATCGGGATGGCGACCGCTACGAGCAGCCCGGCTCGGATGTTGCCCAGAATGATGAGCAACACAACAATCACCAACACGGCACCGATCACGAGGTTGTGCTCGACCGTCTTGATGACCTGCTCGACGAGCAGGGTCCGGTCGTACACCACATCTACGACAACATCAGTGGGCAGCGAGGGTGTGAGGGACTCAAGACGCTCGCGGAGTTCCTCGGTCACCACACGACTGTTCTCGCCCATCAGCATGAAGGCCAGGCCGAGGACGACCTCGCCCTCGCCGTACGCCGAGACCGCGCCGCGGCGGATCTCGCTGCCGATTTCAACCTCCGCGACATCCTGAATCCGCACCGGCGTGCCGTCGCTGGAAGCAACCACGATGTTCTCGATCTCACCGATCGTCGCAACACGCGCCAGTCCCCGCACCACCCTCGCTTCACCGGAGGTCACGATCTGCCCGCCGCCGACGTTGGCGTTGTTGCGGCGCAGCGCATCCAGCACATCCTCAAGCGTGAAGCCAAACTTGATCAGTGCTTCAGGCTTGACGACGACGTGATACTGCCGCTCCAAGCCACCCCATGAATTGACCTCGGCCACACCCGGCACCTTGCGAAGCTCGGGCTTGATCACTCAATCGTGGATGGTCCGGAGTTCTTCGATAGAGTGTTCGCCGGTCTCCGACCGGATGACGTAGTGAAAGACCTCACCGAGACCGGTCGCGATCGGGCCGAGCTCCGGCCTTCCGACACCATCTGGCAGTTCGACTGCCGAGAGCCGTTCGGTAATGTACTGCCGCGCGTCGATAATGCGGATGTCATCATCGAAGGTCGCCACGACCTGTGAGAAGCCGAACTTTGAGACGGACCGCACGTTCTGGAGACCGGGCAGTCCGCCGATTGAGAGTTCGACAGGGAGAGTGATCTGTTGCTCGATTTCTTCCGGGCTGAGCGCGGGGGCCACCGTGTTGATCTGCACCTGGATCGGCGTGGTATCTGGAAACGCGTCGATCGGAAGCTGGATCATCCGGTACACACCGGCGGCGCACGCGATCGCGAACAGCAGAATGACAAGCACTCTGTTCCTGAGCGACATCTCGATAAGACGGGTCAGCATGGTGGCTCCGGATCAGTCGTCGACACATCCCGCACCGAGGCGAGACTTGAGGAACTCGGTCTTCATGGTGAAGCTGCCGCCGGTCACGACCGACTCAGTCTCTGTGAGGCCCGCCAGAATGGCGATCGTGCCGGAAGCCGTGCGCGGCCCGACATCAACACGCCGAACCGCGAACAGATCCGGTTCCTGCCGCACAAACACGAACGATGTGCCATCGATCTCGTGTACCGCTTCACCCGGCACAAGCAGCGAGTTCGACGTGCCGCCGATCATTGCGGAGACCTCAGTGAACATGCCATGGCGAAGGATGCCACGATCATTCTGAACCATCGCGCGGGCCCGTACCATCCGGGTTCGTTCATCGATACGCGGGCTGATCCATGTGATCTGTCCGGGGATCTCCAGCTCGGGCAGAGCCCGGACGCTCGCGACGATCTCCCCGCCGCGCTCGATCTGAAACGCCTGCTCTTCCGGGACAGCGAGCTCGATCCACATCGTTGACAAATCAGCGATCTCGAAGAGCGATTCCTCTGAGTCTGCTGCCTCGCCAAGCACAGCAGTCCGCTCGACGACGCTGCCAGCGAAGGGTGCCCTGACATAAAGGTCCGAGGATGACGACTGCTCCGCCGCGATATCCGCGACTTCCGATTCAGTGAAGCCCAGATTGATGAGCTGCTGATGCGTGCGACGCACTTCCAGCTCAGCGAGCTTGAGCGCTACCTGGGCATCCTGCAAGTCCCGGCGTGCAGCAATGTTCTCGTTGACGAGCTTCTGCTCACGCTCGAACACGGTGGTTCTCGCTTCGACCTCTGCGATCTTGGACAGGTACGCGGACTTCGCTTGTGCCATCGCCACGGAGTTGATGACCGCTAGAATTTGCCCTTCTTCAACCTGGTCGCCGACATCGACGCAGATATCAGTGATCACACCGGGAGCCAACGGTGTGAGCTTGCCGATCTCGCGGAGGGCATGCGGACGAGCAGCGACTCGCCAGCCTCAAGCGTCCCAGCGAGCTGAGGCTGGCAGATTCCGCATTCGATCTCATCGACCCCGTGCTCATGACAAAAGAGCGCGGGGGCGCCATCGCGGGAGGACGTCGCTGAGGCGTCTCCCAGCAGGGCGGGGTTGCAGAGGTGGCACTCATCTTCGTAAAGAAAGTGCTCCTCGCAATACGCCCGATCCGCGTCTTCCAACTGTGGCTGGCAAATCCAGCACCGGTCCTCGTAGCGAGCGTGCTCGCTGCACCACAAGCGGCCAGCATCACGCTTAGCCGGGTCACAGATGAAGCAGGTCTCGTCAGCGCTGTGTCCATGGAGCCCGCCCGGCGACTCGCTGGCTACGTTCTCCGAGGCACCGAGTGCCGGGTTGCAGAGATGGCACTCGTCCTCATACAGGTAGTGCTCCTCGCAGTAAGGTCGGGAGGGATCCTCGAGCTGCGGCTGACAGATCCAGCAACGGTCCTCGTACCGGGCATGCTCGGTACACCACAAGCGACCGGCGTCGCGTTTCGTGGCGTCACACACAAAGCAAGTCTCGCCGTTCTCGTGCGAGTGCGCGACCTGAGTCACATCAGATGCGCGTGATCCATTGGACGCTGATGATGCTTCCTGCTCGCGATCGCACCCGCCAAGCAGGAGCGCCGTTGTGAACAGGCAAACGAGTGAAATGACGCCGTGTGATGGTCTCACGGTGTGTCTCCTTGATTGGGGTGATCAGAATGTTCGCGGAGCGAATGGATGTTCAGCGGCTCTGAGATGAGCCCCTCAACCTGCACCTTCGCGGCGTGGTATTCGGCGAGAGCTTCGAGCCTTTGGGTTTCAGTATCGAAAAGGGTGCGCTGCGCATCGAGGACATCGAGGTACGGGAGCTTGCCTTCGTCGTAGGCCCGACGCGTCGCGTCGTAGGCGTCCTTCGCCGCGGGAAGTAGGGCGGCATCAATCGCCTGGGCCTCGTGGTACGCGGCGGTCAATCGGGCGTGTGCCCGAACAAGCCGGGTGGCCAAATCGCGTCGGGAAGCCCGCCCCTCGTCGATCGCTTGTGCTGCTCGGAGTCGGGCGGCCAGTATCCCCCCCTGATTGCGATCAAAGATCGCCAATGGCACGGACACTGCCACGACGAGACCGACATCTTCGCTCTCTTCGGCATACCGAATGCCGGCACCAGCCGTCACGTCGGAGACGGCTTGAGCCCGTTCGAGAGCGCCCACCGATGATTGTCGCTCGGTCTCTGCGCTCCAACGCTGAACTTCCGGACGGTGCTC
>CAXAVQ010000290.1:0-3730 GCA_963971985.1 uncultured bacterium | reverse complement strand
TGAAAGGCCGTCAGGCCCGCGATGGTCTCCGGCGAGTTGTAGATCGACGCGGTACCGTCCTCGTTGAGGAACCGCCCGCCCGCGGCGAGGGCCATGTCCCACGCGCCGAGGTTCATGATGCCGACCCGGCGCTCGATGCCGCGATCGCGCGCATTCTCAATCAGCGCCTTGGCCTTCCGGGTGGCCTCGTCGATCGACCACGGCCCGCTCGGCGGCTCGACGCCCGCCTGCTCGAACAGGTCGCGGTGGTAGAACAGCACCGTGTAGCCGACGTTGCAGGGGAACGCGTACTGACGCCACTCGCCGCCCCGCTGCTCGACCGCCATCGAGGGCCAGGCGGCTTCGAAGGCCCGCTCGATGCCGAAGCCGTCGCGCTGCGCCGCTTCGGTGACGTCGAGCGCGACGCCGGCGTCCACCATCTGCTGCAACTGCGACGGGCCGTAGCTTTCGATGATGTCAGGCCCCTTGCCCGCGACGCACTGGATCACCACTTTGGTGATGTCGCGATTGGCCGGGTCGGTCACGATGTCGATCGGCTGGTTGTAGGTCCGCAGGTACCACGCGCGGAACAGCGCCGCCTGCGTGCGACGGGCCGGGTTGTCGTCGGTGGACCAGACGAGCGTCGGCACCGCATCGAGCGAGGGCGTGCCCTCCCGACGATTCAATGCGTGGTACTCACGGAACAGGGCGATCAGGCGATCGCGCTGCGCCGGTTCGAGCGTGAAGACGGCGCTCAGATCGCTCGGGGCCTCCGCGCCGATCCGGTCACTCGTGAATGCGCGGAAGCCGTCGAGGAAGGCCTGGAGTTCGGGGTCCGCCTCGCCGTCGACCTCGAAGTACGACGCGATGACGTCGATGTCCTCGGCCTCGCTGGGCAACACCACGGTGTAGCCGACGACGGTCAGCACCGTCCAGACGGACACCAGAGCCAGGATGACCCATCGCATGGCGAGCCCTTTCCGGCCGGACGCGAGCGAGCGCGTCGGGGAAGGCAGCGGGTAAAGCGTTCAACCGGACCCGGCGAGTGTACCCCGCACGCATTTCCACGCCAATCCGCACAACCCCTACAGGTTCCTCCCGAGCAACGCCCCTTCTCGGTTATGGGATTTGCGCAGTCCTTGCGCACCCGATAGCCCCCTTGTCACCAAGTCACGCCCAAGGAATGGGCGATTATCCCTTCATTCAAGGAAGAAGACCGTCATGGGCACCTCCCCGGAAACCTTCGATCAGGTCAAGAACATCCTGCGCAAGCTCGACCGTTCCATCACCGATGCGCGCCAGCGTCGCCTCAACACGGACGAGTCGCCCCGCCAGGCCGCCCCGGACAGCCCGGAGCAGGCCAAGCCCGGTCGGGCCCGCCCGATGCGCCCGCGCCCCGACGGTTTCCGCGGCGATTTCAACCCCACGCCCCGATTCTGAACCACCGAAGCGTGAAACCGCACGCCGGGTCTTGCCGATAAGCAGCGTGGGCGGGTACACTCCCGCTCCGCGGAAACGCCGAGAAATCGGACGAATCCCGCATCCCGACTGGGGATTGGTGTAACGGTAGCACGGCTGATTCTGGTTCAGTTAGTCTGAGTTCAAATCTCAGATCCCCAGCTTTCGAGCGCGACCCCCGCGGGTCGCGTTTTCGTTTTTGCTCCCGGTTTACCCTTGTTCACGGGCGAATCCGACGACTTCGACGCGCGGACCGCCATAATCCCCTCCCATGGCCTCTGAACCGGTATCCCGATTCGCACCGACCTGGATGGGCCTCTGGCTCTGGGGCGCGGCGATCTACAACATCGTCTGGGGCGCAGTCGTCGTCCTCGCCCCGGAATGGACGTTCCGCACGCTCGGGCTCGATACCCTCGCGCTCAGCGAAGACGCCTCGTACGCCCTGCTGATCCCGATCTGGCAGTGCGTGGGCATGATCGTCGGGGTGTACGGGCTGGCCTACGCGGTCGCGGCCCGCGATCCGTTCCGGCACTGGCCGATCGTCGCCGCCGGGCTGCTCGGGAAGATCCTTGGGCCGATAGGCTTCATCGACGCGGTGTTCATCCGGGAAGTGTTCCCGGTCTCCTTCGGCCTCACGATCCTGACCAACGACCTGCTCTGGTGGATCCCCTTCTCGCTCATCCTTCTCGGCGCGTGGCGGCGCTCTCGATGGGACGGAACCCGGACATGACCGACCAATCCCCCACAGCCCCCGATTTCGACGATGCCATCACCGGTGCCACCAGCCAGCACGGCGAGTCGCTCCGGGCACTCTCCGAACAGTCACCTCTCCTCGTCGTGTTCTTGCGCCACCTCGGCTGCACGTTCTGTCGCGAGGCGGTCGCGGACATCGCCCGGCAGCGCGAGACCATCGAGGCCGACGGCACGCGGATCTGCTTCGTCTACATGCCCGAGACCGATAAGAATGGCAACGCGCGTCCGGAGGTCGCCGAACGCTTCTTCGAGAAGTACGGCGTGGGCGATGTGCACCGCATCGCCGATCCGGACCAGCACCTCTACAAGGCCTTTGAACTGCGCCGCGGCTCCCTGCGCGAGCTCTTCGGCCTCAAGGTCTGGTGGCGCGGCTTCCTGGCGACGGTCTTCGGCCTGCACATGGTCGGCAAACTCGTCGGCGACGGCTTCCAGATGCCCGGGGTGTTTCTGTTGAGGAACGGTCGGATCGAGAAGGCGTTCCGTCACCAGACCGCCGCGGACCGTCCGGACTACTGCGAACTGGCTT
This sequence comes from uncultured bacterium, assembly GCA_963971985.1. Classification (GTDB taxonomy): domain Bacteria; phylum Planctomycetota; class Phycisphaerae; order Phycisphaerales; family UBA1924; genus JANSXG01. The sequence continues at coordinate 1,014 of CAXAVQ010000290.1, read as the reverse complement.
CGGCGTGACGCGAGCCGCTCACCGTCGGGTGGCACAGTATTGCCCGCCATGCTCCAATCCCAGCCCATGACCGCGAGCGAACCAAAACAACGGCCGTTCATTGTCGTCGGTGCCGGCATCGCCGGGCTGACCTGCGCCAGCCACCTCCACGCCGGCGGGCACCGCGTCATCGTGCTCGAAGCGTCGGACGGCGTCGGCGGGCGCGTGCGCACGGATATCGTCGACCGCTTTCGGCTCGATCGCGGCTTTCAGGTGCTGCTCGATTCCTACCCCGAGTGCCGGGAAGTGCTCGACTACGAAGCCCTCGATCTCAAGCCGTTCTTCGCGGGCGCGAAGGTGTTCTTCGGCGCCGAGTTCCACACCGTCGCCGACCCGTGGCGACACCCCATCGAGGCCGCCAAGGGCTTTCTGAGCCCGATCTCGACCTTCGCCGACAAGGCCCGGCTCGGCAAACTCGGGCTGGGCATCACCGGCGCGAGCCTCGAAAAGATCTGGTCGAAGCCGGACAAGCCGACCATCGAGGTGCTGCACGACGCCGGCATGTCGGGCGCGGTCATCGACCGATTCTTCCGCCCGTTCTTCGGCGGCGTGTTCTTCGATCGCGACCTCAAGACCTCGCGCCGCATGTTCGAGTTCTGCTTCAAGATGTTCGCCGCCGGGCACGCGACCGTGCCGGCAAACGGCATGCAGGCGATCCCCGATCAACTCGCGTCGCGCCTGGCGAAGGGAGCGATCCGCCTGAACAGCCCGGTCGCCTCGGTGGACGCCGACGGCGTCGTCCTCAGGAGCGGCGAGCGGGTCTCGGGGCAACCGATCATTGCGACCGACATGGATCAGGCCAACGAATTGCTGGGCATCGCCGATCGGTCGTCGCGCCAGTGGAACGGCACGATCACCCTGCACTACAGCGCCAACCACGCCCCGATCGAGCGGGCCGTGCTCTGCCTCGACGGCGAGGGCACCGGACCGGTCAACCACCTCGCGGTGATGTCCAACGCCGCGCCAACCTACGCT
>CAXAVQ010000289.1:0-3764 GCA_963971985.1 uncultured bacterium | reverse complement strand
CGAATCGGTCGAGTTCGCTGACGTGTCGCTCCTGCTCCGGTGAGAGGCCGAGGTCTTCCTGCCCGATCCGCCGTCCACCGCCGATAAACGATGTGCTTGCGTTGAGTGCGTTGTCGTGGTCGGTTTGCGAGACAACCAACTGATCAGCGAGCGCGTGGATGTCATCGATGTGGGCGAGGAACTCACTCGCCGGTGCGTCCCCGGCGGCGAAATAGACCGTTCCGAGGCGGAACCGCGAACGGAGTTGTTCCGGCGACTCCTCGGGGTAGCGGTCGTGCAAGGCTGCGAGCCCGGTCATCGCCACCCGAGCCCCGGCGCTCCACGAAAGGACATGGATCTTCTCGGCATCGGTTTCGGAAGCGATCAGATCGATGAATGCGGCGAGCGCTTCGCCAGAATCGTACGACCGTTGAAGATCATCGCCGAACACGTACGAGACGATATTCTGGTGCGTCGGCCACGAGAACGCGACCGAGGTCATGTCGCGTCCCATGAAATGGTCCAGTTGGGCCGCGAAGGCGCAGGCGTTGTAGAAGTTAACCTTGGCGCCGTGCACGTAGATCAGGACGTCTTTGTCGCGAGCGTCGTCGATCACATCGCGCATGTTCTCCAGCATGAAGCCCGCTGCGTGCGGGCCGCCGGAAATCGACGGGGGGTCGGCAGGGTCGAAGCGCCCCTTCTCCATGATTCCAGCGATGGAGAGCGTGACGGCCTCGGGTCGATCCGGTCGAGTGGAAATGTCCTCAAGCGTGGACCAAGTCAGGTCGGGGCCGCCGAACCCGACGAGAGCCATGCCGACGGAGACGGATTCGGATGGGGTGTTCCCGTAGTCGATCCGCTGGAGGTTGCGGCTGCGTTCACGCACCGTGGCGTAGAAGATGCGGCGTGGGATCCAGCGTTCTGTCTCGGGAATGTGGTCGAGCGGGTCGAATCCGCTCTCTGCGTAGATGACCGGCGTCGGCATCAGCGGTTCTATGCCGATGCCGCACCCGGTCGCTGTAGTGAGCATCGCGAGCAGCCCGATATGGGTGGATCGCCTGAGATTCGAACAGAGGTTCATCGCCGGAATCCTACTCAGTCTTCGAACCCTCGCAGCAGACCGTACTCATCGAAGACCGGCCGAAGCGACAGGAAGTTAAGGCTGGGAAGATCGACGATCTCGAGCGCCTCGTCAATTCGCCGGTAGAGCAATTCCCGGTCCGCGCCCAGAACGCGGATCTCAGCCTCGTGCAGATAGAAGTCCCAGACGTGGTCCGGGTGATTCGTCGCCAGATTCTCTTCCGAGGCGTGTTTCTGATGGATGAGCGGCTCGGCGTAACCGAGCGCGATCGCGGTCATGTCGGTGAGTTGCTCGTACGCCTCAACCCACGGGCGCAGTTCTTCGTCGAGGGACTTGTAGTAGCGGTCGTATCGCGACCCGAGTTTGACGAGATCGGTAGGGCTGAGTCGGTCGTAGTGCAGCGCGTGGGCGAGTTCGTGCGCGAACAGTCCGAGCAGGATCTCGTCGGTGTCGGGATGGAGTTCAAGGAGGGTGGATTCGTTGATGCGGACGATGCCGCCGTGGACAGATGCCAACCCATCGAGCGCGGGGACGGTTTCGCCGAGGCCCCCGAGATCGGTCACGATGACCTCCACGGGGACATGGTTGAGCCCGTACCGGAAGCGAACCTGTTCGACTGCCTTCTCCACGCGCCAGAGTTCGGTGCGGATGCTCGCTTCCTTGGCCTCGGAGTCGGTCCGCAGGTTGATGACCGTACCGCCGGTATCGACGCTTATGCAGCCGGCGATGTGTGCGAGCGAGAGGAGCAGTGCTGGGATGATGACTCGCATCGTGAGTGATCCTTTTCGTCGAGTTGCCAGAGGCCATGCTCGGTGTAGCCGGCGAAGGTGCCACGGAGTGGTCTCGAGTATGCGCATCACTCCTGCGAGACGTAGTCCGGAGTGGAGCGCGGTGTTGACTCGTCCAGAGGGCGGCTGTAGCGCGTGATGACCCGCCATTCGCCGTCGCGGTTTACCCAGATGTCGGTGAGGTCGTAGAACGGTGGGAGCACTTCTCCGGTCGGCTCGCGCCAGTCGTGCAGGTACATCCGCATATTGACCGCGACGAGGTCGTCGGCGATCTCGACGGTGTCGAGGTCGTGGATCTCGATCGGGCCGAAGGACATGCCCTCGGCGTTTGCCATCCAGCGCCAACGCGGCGTGCCGGGTACCGGCTGGCCGTTATCGATGGTGAGCATGAATTCCGGTATCTCCTCGAAGGTGAGGCGGAAGTCCGGGGCCATGATGTTGAACAGGGCATCAGTATCGTTGATTCGCATGGCCTCGGTCCACGCGTACTCGCGTTCGATCACTTCCGTGTGGCTTGTGATGCAGCCGGGAAGGGTGATGGTGATGAGAAGCAGCGGGAACATGGCTCTGTGCATGAGTCGCACTCTACCGGAGTGGCCTCCGCCGACCTAGGAAATTCGATGGTGTCTTGAGGAAGAAGTCTTCAGCGAACGAAAAACCCCCGCGTTGCGAGGCTTTTCAAGCGAGGCGGACGGGACTCGAAGCCGCAGGCTGGTTGACAGTCCAGGGACGGAAGTCGGGGGTGTGCCGCGGGCAAGCACCGGTTGGGGGTAGTGGCGGTCTGGACGATCGCGACGGGCATCAGGCTTCGCTATCACTGCGAAGGCGGCCGCAGGGCGTCCATGTACGACTTGCCGAGATTCGCAACAAGTCGATCGACGACCGGCATATTCATTATGCCGTCGGGTGTAGCGGCCATCGCATTCCGTGCCGCCAGCAACGCTTCCCGGTCGCGATTAAGGAACGCGATCGTGGCCTCGACATACGGGTTCCAACTCTCCATCGTGGGATTCGGCTCAATTGATGTCTCGAATCGCTTTACCGCGAGTTTCCGGTCGTCTGCCATCGCGTACATCTGGCCGGCATGGAAGTTCAGAAGGATCCGCTGGTTGGGTTCCAACTCCGCTGCTCGGCGGGCGAGATAAACGTCGATCAGCCGTCCCGCGTCATCGAAGCGCTCCTCAGCCGCGACCATTCGCCAGCCACCATCCATGTCCTGATCGAACGCGCTGTAGTCCAGAGTCAGCATGGCTTCCTCTGCAGGCGAAAACGAACTGGTTATCTCCGGGCCGCTCGAACAACCAGCAATACCGAGTAGCGCGCCGATCGTCACCGCCCACATCGTCCGCCGCAATGCTTGCATCTTCTTTGCCGCCTCCGAATATGGTGCGCAGGGCGTCGGATGGTACCCGTGCGGCCTCACGCATTTGTGTACTTGTACCACGCCAGTGGCCGACCCCGGCCGCGTTCGAGTCGACAGTCTATGGCGACCCACTTGGGTGCTTTCCAGCGCTCCAAGTCTGAGAGCCCGACTGAAGTTCAGATTCAGATGCTGCCGCTGCGAGGTACCCAAAAATGACACAAGCCCCTGCTTTCGCAAGGGCCTGTTCAAGCGAGGCGGACGGGACTCGAACCCGCAACCACCGGATCGACAGTCCGGTACTCTAACCAATTGAGCTACCGCCCCTTGCGGGACCCGATCGCGGGCGATCGGGAAGGGAAATGTATCGGATTCGGCGTGCGTGTCAAGCCGATCGGGGGTCTGTGGGGCTCGAAATGGCCGTTTGGGGATAGATGGGGCGGATACGCGCTCATTTGCCGTCGTACCACGACGTGGCCCAGCCGATGTCCACCTTCAGGGGCACATCCAGGTCCATCGCGGATTCCATGGTCGCGCGGACCGTCGCGGCGACGGC
>CAXAVQ010000288.1:0-3785 GCA_963971985.1 uncultured bacterium | reverse complement strand
AGGGCACCCGCATCTTCGGTGCGGTCGCCCGCGAACTCCGCGATCGCGGATACATGAAAATCGTTTCCCTCGCTTCGGAGGTCGTCTGAGTCATGCCGAGCCATATCCGTAAAGGCGACGACGTCGTCATCACCGCAGGACGCTTCCGGGGACAGACCGGCAAGGTTGTCCGCATGATCAACAAGCACGACCGCGTTGTGGTCCAGGGCCCCGGCATCGAGGGCATCACCCGCAACGTCAAGCCCACCCGCGTCAACCCGCAGGGCGGCCAGGTCGAGGTCGATCGTTCGTTCCACGTTTCCAATGTCTCGCCGGCGGTCGACGGCAAACCCTCCCGGGTTCGCTTCGAGACCAAGGCCGACGGTTCCAAGGTCCGCGTCGCCGTCAAGGGCGGCAAGCAGATCGGCGACCCGCTCCGCAAGGCGAAGAAGTAACCACGCACCCGTCGGTCCGGTCCCATCCCGAACCCGGAACCGCTCGATCCAGGACTCCCGGCCCCTCCGGGAGAGAGAAGGACACTCACCATGGCCAAGTCCGCAACAGTCGATCCCAAAGACAACGGCCCCGCCGTGGCGCCGCGCCTGCGCGACCAGTTCAAGAGCGAGATCGCTCCGAAGCTCAAGGACCAGTTCGGCATCACCAACGCCAACGCCTGGCCCAAGCTCGAGAAGATCGTCATCAACGTGAACATGGGTCGCCACATCGAGGGCACCAAGGTCCCGGCGAACATCAAGGACCAGATCCTCGACACGCTGACCAAGATCACCGGCCAGAAGCCGGTTGTGATCAAGGCCCGCAAGTCGGTGTCGAACTTCAAGGTCCGCGAGGGCTACGACACCGCCGCCATGGTCACGCTGCGTCGCGAGCGCATGTGGTTCTTCCTCGATCGCCTGATCAACCTCGCCGCGCCCCGCATCAAGGACTTCCGAGGCCTGCCCGCTACGTCCTTCGACAAGGCCGGCAACTACTCGATGGGCCTCAACGAGCAGGGCGTGTTCCCGGAAATCGACATGGCCCGCGCCACGTTCACGCACGGCATGAACATCAACTTCGTGTTCAGCAACTCCAACGCCGATGTCAGCCGGTTCGTGCTGACCGAACTCGGATTCCCATTCGCCAAGAGCGAAGATAACTAATCCCGAAAGCACACAGATATGGCAACCAAAGCGCAGATCGCCAAAAGCAATCGGACGCCCAAGTTCAGCTCACGCAAGGTCCGCCGGTGCGAGATCACCGGTCGCGCCCGAGGCGTGTACCGCAAGTTCCGCGTCAGCCGCATCATGCTCCGCAAGCTCGCGCTCGAGGGCAAGGTCCCCGGCATGCGGAAGGCGAGCTGGTAAACAGCAGGCCGGGGTTCGCCCGGCCGAAGACCGCCGGCCACCCAGGTGGCCATTGACGGCGTCGGGTATCGGGCAGGCCAACGCCGAGCCGACTGACCCACGCCACACCAGACACCACTGAGTCGGGCCCCGGCCCGCAACGACAGCACCGGAAGAACAACACCATGGCGATGAACGACCCCATCGCGGACATGCTCACCCGCATCCGCAACGCCACCCGGAACCACGTCAAGGAATGCATGGTCCTCAACAGCAAGGTCTGTCGCGGTATCGCGTCGATCCTTGAGAGCGAGGGCTACATCGAAGGTTTCGACGTGATCGACGACGGACGTCAGGGCCGTATCCGCATCCGGCTGAAGTACGGCTCGCGCGGGGAGACAATCATCAACCGCATCGAGCGCGTCTCGAAGGTCGGCTGCCGCGTCTACCGGAAGGTCGACGAGCTCGATCGCCCGCTCCAGGGCCTGGGTATCTCGATCGTCTCGACGTCGTCGGGCGTGCTCAGCGATCGCCAGTGCCGCGAGAAGAAGGTCGGCGGCGAAGTCCTCGCCTACGTCCACTGATCGAAACCCCGTTCAAGGATTCCCACCGGACGAAGCGTCCGGACAACCAGTGATTCTCAGCGAGCCGGCGAAGCCCGGACGCGAGTAGCACCCCCGCCCGACCCGGCGGATGAGAAGGAACGACACCATGTCCCGCCTCGGTAAGAAACCCGTCGAGCTCGGAAAGGCCACCGCCGAGATCTCCGGTCGCAAGATCAAGATCTCCAGCGGCAACGCCACGCTCGAGTTCGAGCATCACCCCAGCGTCACCGTCAGCCACAACAAAGACGACAAGACGCTCGAGGTGACCATCGACGAGAAGCACATGAACAGCAAGCCGGTCCTCGCGCTCTGGGGCACCACCCGCGCGATCCTGGCGAACATGGTCGTCGGCGTGACGCAGGGCTACGAGAAGAAGCTCGAGGTCGTCGGCGTCGGGTACAACGCGACGCTCGCGGGCCAGAACCTGAATCTGAAGGTCGGCTTCGCGAACACCATCGCGGTCCCCGTCCCCCAGGGCGTCGACGTGACCGTCGAGAAGCAGCTCATCACCATCAAGGGCGCAGACAAGCAGAAGGTCGGCCAGTTCGCCGCCGTCGTCCGCGCGACCCGCAAGCCCGAGCCCTACAACGGCAAGGGCATCAAGTACTCCGACGAAACCGTCGTCCGCAAGCAGGGCAAGGCGTTCGGCAGCTGATCCGGCTCGCCAGGAACCAGTTACTCAACAGATCACTTCGCACCGGGCTCGAAGGCATCCCGGACCGAATCAAGAGGTCACTCCGATGGACAGGCAGAAAAGCAAAGCCGTTCGACGCAACCGACGCCGGGTCGGCATCCGGCGCAAGATCAGCGGCACGCCCTCGCGTCCGCGCCTGGCGGTTTACCGCTCGTTGAACCATATTTACGCGCAGGTGATCGACGACATCAACGGTCGCACCATCGCTTCGGCGTCCACCCGCGACAAGGACGTCTCGTCGTCCAGCAGCGGCAACTCCGAAGCCGCCGCCATGGTCGGCAAGCAGATCGCCGAGAAAGCCAAGGCCGCCGGAATCACCTCCGTCGCCATGGACCGCTCGGGTTTCAAGTACCACGGGCGCATCAAGGCACTCGCCGACGCGGCCCGCGAAGGCGGCCTCCAGTTCTGATCGCCCACGTCTCGATTTCTCAGGACCACACCCCGGGGCGCACCGCCCCTCACCGATAGCAGGTAAGCAGCCATGGTCGAATTCCTCGACGACACAAACCAACTCGAAAGCAACACGATCGGCGTGTTCCGCTCAGCCGCGACGATGGCCGGTGGCCGCCGTTTCAGCTTCGGCTCGCTCGTCGCCGTCGGCGATAAGAACGGCCGGATCGGGCTCGGCTATGGCAAGGCCAACGAGGTCCCCCCGGCGATCGAGAAGGCACAGAAGGACGCCAAGAAGAATCTCAAGAAGATCAACCTCCAGGGCGGCACCATCCCGCACGAGGTCCACGGTCGCTACGGCGCGTCGTCGGTCAAGCTCATCCCCGCCTCGCCGGGTACCGGCGTCGTGGCTGGCGCGACCGTTCGCGCGGTCCTCGAGCTCGCCGGCATCACCGACTGCATGACCAAGTCCTCGGGGTCCAACAACTCCAAGAACCTCGCCAAGGCCGTCCTCGACGGGCTCACCCAGCTCCGCTCGAAGGAAACCTTCGCGTCTCTCCGCGGTGTGGAGATCGGCGACACCGAGGTCGATGAGCGCATCGATCGCGGTTCCGCGTTCATGCCCGCCAGCGCAGGCGACGCCGAGAAGATGAAGGGCCCGGTCAACCGAGTCGGCGAAGACTCTCGCGGCCGCGGCGGACGAGGCGGTGGTCGTGGAGGCGGCGGTCGTGGCGGACGTGCCGGCGGCGGCGGCGGTCGCAGCCGCCCCGCAGACAG
>CAXAVQ010000287.1:0-3804 GCA_963971985.1 uncultured bacterium | reverse complement strand
CGGTCGGAAGCTTCCGGCCATTCGGACATCAGAGTCAGTGGCTGCGCCGCTGACCCCTCACCCCGGCCCTCTCCCGCAAAGGGGAGAGGGAGCAAAAACCCCCGATTCTGCTTGGAATCTGATCCCTCTCAACCCTCCCCCGCTGGCCCGAAATCCCCCCCTTCGCTACACTCTCCGCCCCATGGCCAACACACGCGATCTCAAGAAGCGCATCAAGGCGATCAAGTCCATCCGTCGCATCACCAAGACGATGCAGATGATCGCCACGAGCAAGTTCGCCCGCTCCCAGCAGCGCGCGACCCAGTCCAAGCCCTACACCGAGGGCATCTTCGACCTCGTCACCGAGCTCGCGGAAAAGGCCGGGAACATCTCCCACGAACTCATCGACGGCCCGCGCGACGGCTTCAAGCCCTCCGCCAAGCCCCTCGTGCTCGTCATCACCTCCGACCGAGGCCTCTGCGGCCCCTACAACGGCTCCATCCTCCGCGCCGCCATGAAGCACCTGCGCACCCTCGATGACTACAACCTCGAAGTCGTCGGGCGCAAGGGCCAGAGCGTCCTTCGGTTCAACAAGTTCGCCATCGACGCCACCCACAACCAGTTCGGCGACAAGCCCACCTTCGAAGAGGTCGAAAGCTCGCCCGCCAGTTCATGGACCGCTTCGCCGCCGGCGAGATCACCTCGGTCCACGTCGTCTACATGCGATTCATCTCGACCTCGCGCCAGCGCCCGTCGGTGCTCCAGCTCCTGCCGCTGAAGCCCCCGGCCGTCGAGCACGCCGAGGGCGAGACCGCCAGCGCCAGCAGCGTCGAGTACGACTTCACCCCCGAGCCCGCGGAATTGCTCAGCTCGCTGCTCCCCGAAACCGTCAAGGCCACCCTGTTCCAGGCGTTCCTCGACGCGGTCGTCTCGGAGAATGTCGCCCGCATGGTGGCGATGAAGGCCGCGACCGACAACGCCGGCGAGATGGGTCGCCTCATCGGACGCAAGTACAACCGCGCCCGCCAGGCCCAGATCACGACGGAACTCACCGAAATCATCTCGGGCGCCGCGGCCCTCGAATAAGCTCCCGCTCCATCCCACGATCCACGAACCGCCCGCTCGACGGGCGGTTTTTTGTTGGATTCACTGGAATGGTGCGTCGATGCAATGTACTATTTAATAGTACACATGGACACATCCAGTATCGAATCCGCTCTCACACGCCTCGGCGCGACCCTCCCCGAGGATCTGCACGCCCAGATCCTCCTCGTCGGCGGAGCCGCGGCCATGCTCACCGGACTGCTCCCCGCCAGCCGTACCACCATCGACTGCGATGTCATGCACTGCACCCCGGAAGGCCGGCTCCGCGAGATCGAGCGAGCAGCCGAGTCCATCGCAGCCGACCTCGGCCTGCCCGAGCGCTGGCTCAACAGCGATGCCCGCCTTCGCCTCGACGCGCTTCCCGACGGCTGGTCGGAACGCAAGGTCTACATCGGAAGCTACGGCCCCCTCATGATCCACGCCATCAGCCGCCCCGACTTCATCGCCATGAAAACGCTCGCCGGAAGGGCCCAGGACCTCGAAGACCTCAACCATCTTGAGCCCCGACCCGACGAGATCGCGTTCGCCCGCGACTATCTGAACACACTCGCTTTCAAAGGAACCTCGCAAGACCAGATCGACGACGCGCTCGCACTGCTCGATTCACTCGAACCGGATTCGCCATGACCCCCACCCTCCAACAGTGGACCTCGCTCGGAGCCGGCTTCAACACCGCGCCCGCACCCGGAGCGATCGACATCGAGCGCCTGCTCCTGCGCACCGCCGAGGCCGCCCTGGATTCGGCGCGCCTGTTCATCATGGCCGCGTCGTGGCTGCACACCTACGCCGAGACCGTCGCACGCCATCGGCTCAGCCGCCTCATCGACGACGAACTCGATCAGCAGCACTGGCCCGCGCTCGGGCTCCTCCTCGACATCGCCCAGCAGGGCAGCTTCCCGCCGCGGTTCAAGTCCATCACGGACGATCTCCCGCCATCAGCCGAGCCCCGCCCCCTGTTCATAGCCGAGCAGAGGACGTCCGCCTTGCGCAAGCGAGCCGAACGCCGCGCCAGCGACCTGTCCCGCCACTGGAACCTCTGGTGCGAAGCGATCGACCTCAATCCAGACGCGATCCGCCCGCCTTCGTGGCTGTTCGCCCGTCATCCGGAACTCCGCACCCAGGCCGACTTCCGGGGCGATCTCCGGGCCTCCATCCTCGCTTCGCTCCGCCACGATCCGGGGAGCGGCAGCAGCGAACTCTCTCTCGCCAGAGCCGCCGGCGGCTCGCGATCGCAGATCCGAAACGCCCTGGACAACCTTGAACTGACCGGCAGAGTCCGTCGCACCACAGCGACACGCATCACGGGAACGAAAATTCAACTCGGGGTCGCGGCATAGCCCACAGTCATACGGTTGATGACACTCCCGCATTCCACAAAATAGCCCAAGTTCTCAGCCCCACCGGGGTTACAATATCTTCATGAAGCGAAACGCCTTCACTCTCATCGAACTGCTCGTCGTCATCGCCGTCATCGGCATCCTGATCGCCATCCTCCTCCCCGCCCTCAACCGCGCTCGGCTGGTCGCCGAGGACACCAAGAGCATGTCCAACGTCCGCCAGAACGTCATCGACATCCTCGCCCTCGCCGAACGCGATTCCGGCACCATGCCGATGGCTCCAATCACCCCCAACTGGTCCTTCGCCGGCATGCCCGGTTGCCTCGCCAAAACGCCGACCGGTTTCGAATCCCACATCTCCTGGTTCGGTCACTCCGACATGTGGCACCTGGTCGTCTGGTCCGAAGGCGGCGAGCGCACCGACGCCTGGATCAGCCCCTCAAGAACACCCAGCGAGGGCCCGACCGGGCAGAACGACTACAAACTCACCGAAACCGCCTTCGCCGACCCGCTCTACTGGTCCGAAGACACCGACCAATTCTGCGCGATCGGCGCCAACCCCTCGTGCAGACTGCTCGCCGCCCAGCGCCTCTCCACGCTCGCTTCGCCGAGCGCCAAGGGCATGCTCTACGAAAACCCACTCATCGCCCACCGGCGCAGGCGCCATATCGGCAACGATTCCGCCGAACGACGCGCACTTGTCCCCGTCCCCGTCGGCTTCTTCGACGGCCACGCCGACATCCACATCCTTGGCGAAGCGAAGGACCAGGGCGTTGTGAATCAACCGTACTTCGGGAGCGAGGGCCCCGTTCTCACGACCACCGACGGCTTCCGCGGCAGAGATTTCTGAAAATCGTACCGACGGTGTAAACTCGTCCGAATGCCGACCCAGCCCGTCGACGACTGCCCGTACTGCGTCCACTGCGGCTACGCCAAGGCCGGCCTCGAACCCGACGCCGAAGCCTGCCCCGAGTGCGGCCATCCCCTCGACGACACCTTCATCCCCACCATGCCAACCCCGCCGCGATGGTACCGCATCCATCGCACCGGCTGGATACTCTTCCGCTACGCCGGCTGGACCGTGGAGCTCGCCATCTCCATCATCGCACTGGCAATGATCGCCGTCATGATCGACGCCCTGACCGGTGACGGCTCCGTCTCCTGGTCGCATTCCATCCTCGTGGGCGTCCGTTACGTCGCGATGGCTCTCATAGGGCTGGGAGCGTTGCTCAATGCGATCGGCGGCGCGTGCTGCCTCGCCACCGTGCCCGCCGAACCGTCACGCGACCACCAGCAGGCGCTGCTCTTCTCGAGCATTTCCTTCGCCATCCCGCTCCTCACGCTCCCGGCGGCGTACGCCATCGTGTCCGGCATCGTCCCTCCG
>CAXAVQ010000286.1:0-3817 GCA_963971985.1 uncultured bacterium | reverse complement strand
CAGCGCGGCCCCCAGCAGCAGCATCGACCAAGGATCCTGAGGCGTCAGAACCATCCCAAGGATCGCGCAGCCGAAGCCCGCGTGACGGCGGTAGGGCGTCACCGACTCCGGACGCAGCAGGTCCACCCACGACAGCAGCAGCATCACCAGCGGCAATTGGAACGCCAGCGCGAAGACGATCCCGAGCCCGAAGATCAGCGAGATGTACTCCCCGATCCGGTACTCCTGCGCGATCAGCCCGTCCGAACGCAGACGGATGACCCGGATCAGGTCGTTGCCGACGAACGTCCGGATCTCGTTCCGCTCCGGGTTCAGCCACATCGCGCCCGGACGCAGATCCGCAAGCGGCGGGTCTGCTTCCAGCACCGGCATCGCGTTGTCGTTGAGCATCGCGATCGTCACCTCCGGCGGCAGTTCCCGCTGGGGCACGTCGGAGGTCGCCAGATTCGCCCCGAACACGATCAGGAAGAACAGGGAGATCGGGAGCAGGACCTTATAAAGGAAGGCCGCCGAAGCCGCCGTCAGCAGCACGCTCATCGGGATCAGGAAGTAGACGAACCGACGCTCGTTCGAGTACAGCCCCGGCGAAACGAACAGCCACAACTGGTAGAAGATCCACGGCAGCCCCAGCAGCACCGCTACGCCCAATGAGACCTTGAGGTAACTGACGAACGATTCCAGAGGCCCCGTCGCGAGCAGGCCGCCGGGTTCGCCAGCGTCGCGCATCGCCTCCATCACCGGGACGGTCAGCAATTCCAGCAACGGGGCACCGACGAAAAAGCCCAGTATCAGAAGGGGGATCAGCCCCAAGATCGAAAACATCACCCGCCGACGGAGATCCTCGAGGTGATCGCCGAAGCTCATCGGGAAGCCGTCGTTGGTGAAACTGCGGTTCATGGTGCTGAGAGGCCCGGATCGGGGGCTGGACGACAGAAGGGCGAGCATCGTACGTCCAGCGTGCCGGTATCGCCGGAAAGCCCGAAGGGGCGCGTCGGGGCTCGCAGGAAAATTTTTGTGGATGGTGACCGGGTGCGGGTCGTCGCGCGTCTCGGAGAATGGGCGGGGGCCCGTCGAGAATCCTTGGGCCTCGTATGAGTTTCCGGACGCCACGCATGAATCGAAGCGATCCGATCCCGTTCGCCCAGAAGCCCGCCGAGGCGCGCGCCACGGGCGGTATCGATCACGCCGAGCTGCGTGACCTGTGGCTCGCGCACCGGCGATGGGTCGGCGCGATCCTGCTGGCCCACAAGCCGGCGCACGAGGATCTGGAGGATCTGCTCCACGAGGTCGCCCTGCGACTGGTTCGCGCCGGACACGAGTTGAGGGACCCGGCTTCGGTTCGGCCCTGGCTGCGGACCGTGGCGATCAACGTCGCCCGGACCGCCGGGCGCAAGACGCAGGTCCGCCGAGCCGCGGCCCGGGATGTCGCGGATCGGGTGAGCGACCGGGCCGAGCGGAGCGACTTGGGGGACGCTCCGGCACCCGACCGGCTCAGCGCTCGGGAAGAAGCCCAGCTGGCCATGGCCGCCGCCCAGCGGTTGCCCGAGCACTATCGGGAGCCGCTGCTGCTCCGGGCGGTCCGGGGCATGAGTTACCGGCAGATCGCAGACACCATGGGAATCCCGATGACGACCGTCGAAACCCGCCTCGCCCGAGCCCGACGCATGCTCCGCGAGGAACTCGAACCCAGCACGCCCGAGGGCGCCGGACCGTCCGGCGTCACGACCGAGGGAGACGAATCATGAGCGATCACCACGCAAGCAACCACAACACCGCTTGGGAGCCCGGTCGCATCGATGTCCTCATCGGACGCGTCGTGGACTCCGAGGCCAGTTCCGACGACTGGAGCGAGCTTGAGCGACTCGCCGACGCCGACCCGCACCTGTGGGGACGCCTGGCCCGCGCTCAGCGTGCCCACGCGCGTCTGACCGAGGCGGTCGAAGACGAGCTCCTGATTACCGAATTGGTTGATCTGCCTGACCCCGAGCCGCTGCACCTGAGCCTCGGCGAACGTCTGCAGCGCTGGAGCGGCTGGGCCCTCGCCGCGGCGCTCTGTCTGGCCTGGCTGCTCTCGCAGAACGTCTCAAATCAGAACTCGGTACAGAACCGGGCGGGCATGCCTGGCGGCTTCGAGCCCGTGGTCGTGACCGAATCGACGCCCGACGACGCATGGAACAACTACGTTGAGACCGCCCGTCTCGCTAACTCGTTCGTGACCGAGCTGCCACCGGTTCTCGTTAGCTCCACCCCGCTTCCGGGTGGCAGTCAGGAAGTTTTCTTTGTTCGTCGCTCCCTCGAACGTGCCACGCTGACAGATATGGCCCAGGTGCGCGTCTCTCAGGATGAGCAGGGGCGTCCCGTGCTCATTTCCGACCCGAAGCCGTCTCTGAGCGGCACATCGGGCAGTTCGGATCGAGACGGCACGACCGTCTTCCCCCTCTGACTCATCATCCACTTCATCCGCAATCCGTTGAGAAGGAACATACCCATGAACACTCCACGCAACCGCTCAGTCTGGCGTTGCCTCGGTGCACCTCTGACCGCCGCGATGCTGCTCGCGACCGCCGGTATCGCCGGTGGCGCGACCGAGTCCGTCTCCGCCCCGGAGGTCAAGTCCACATCCGAGACCGTCTCGGTGCAGAACATCACCGTGAAGGACGGCGAGAACCTCGTCGAGGTGCGCGTCATCGATGGCGAGGTCTTCATCAAGGTCAACGGCGAGCAGCGCCCGACGCGCAAGCTCTCCGGCGACTGGGAGAAGCTGCCCATCACCGTCGAAGGACGCGACAAGCCGATCGCCACAATCATCCGCGACGGCAAGAACGATCGCGTCGTCGTGATGGCCGGTTCCGCGGATCGGAAGAACATCGAGGAAGTGAAGAAGGGCATCGAGCTCCGCGAGCGCGAACTCGCCGAAGCCAAGAAGGGCATCGCCCGCTGGAACGTCGAACTCGATGGTCTCGAAGATATAGACATCAAGGGCTATCGCGCCCTCGAAGAACTCGGCGAAGAATTCTTCTTCCCGGCGATGGAAGAACTCCGGCTCGAACTCGAGAGCGAGATCGGCCCCGAAGCGATGCGTGAGATCGAACTCCTGCTCAGTGAGGCCGGGCGTGAGTTCCCGAGCGTGGCCACGCTGCGATTGGAAGGCCAGCCCAAGAGCATGATCGGCATCACCATGTCGATCGAATCGACGCCCGACGGCGAGGTCGTCATCATCGAGGACGTCATGGACGGCATGCCCGCGTCCAAGGCCGGCCTGCGCTCGGGCGATCGGATCGTCGAGATCGTCGAGATCGGCCCCGGGACCGAAGAGAACATCCGCAAGGTGACGCGCCAGTTCGAGCCGGGCCAGACCGTGAAACTCCGTGTGCTCCGTGAAGGCGACGAGGTCGAGAAGACGCTCGAACTCGCTCCCTACAAGACCAACGTCTTCGGTCGCATCGGCCAGGCCGGCGAGGCCCCGAGCGGTCAGCGGTTCTTCACGTTTGAGCGCGATGCTCGCGAGCTCGCGGAACTCAACGCCATGACCGAGCGCCTCGAAGCGCAGATCGCCGAGAAGCGGGCGGTGATTGAAGAACTCGCCCAGCAGATGGCCAACTCCGACAACGCCGAGGAGATCGCTGCAAAGATCCAGGAAGTGGCCCGTCAACTCGAGGCGCAGGTTCGCACGCTCAGCGAGCAGCAGATCCGCCAGCGTGTGCAGCGGGACATGGCCGAGCGTCTCCGCGCTCAGGATGGAGGAGCCGTGATCATCGGGCGGGGCGGCGATGGCGATCGCCCGGCCGCCGTCGCGAGCGTTGATCTCTGCCGCGAT
>CAXAVQ010000285.1:0-3827 GCA_963971985.1 uncultured bacterium | reverse complement strand
GTTGCGCAACTGCATCGCACGATCGGCGGGCAGTTCGCCCTCGATCAGCGCCAGCAGTTCTTCATCTGTAAAACGAGGCGGTGTCATGGCTCATTGATCCGAAAACGAATTCCCCACCACGATAGCCGGATCAACGATCCTCCGACGACCACCGACGCTGCTCGATCATGTCCCGCAGCGCCGCCCGAGCACGAAACAGCCGCGATTTCACCGTGCCCTCGGGGATTTCGAGCGCCTCGGCGATCTGGCTGTAGTCGAGCCCGTGCATGTCACGGAGGATCAGCATGGCCCGGTGCGAGGGATCCAGACGGCTGAACGCACCGTACAGGTCCTCGCGCAGTTCCTCCCGTTGGACGGCCTCCGCCGCCGTCTGTTCCGCAGAATCGAACAGTTTCGACGCCAAAGAAGCCCCGGAACCACCCCCAATACCCGCACGACCCTCACTCGAGGCCTTCCGAACGTCCAGCGACACCGTCTTGCGGATCTTCTGACGCCTCATGTCCGTCAGGCAGGCGTTCATCGTCACCCGGATCATCCACGTGCTCAGGCGCGACCGCCCGGAATACTTGTCCAGCCCCTGGATGATCCGCACCATCGAGTCCTGCAGCAGGTCCCGGGCCCGCTCCTTGTCGGTCACCATGCGCACACAGATGGCAAAAAGCCGGTCCTGGTACATCTCCAGCAGCTTCGCCAGCGCCGCCCGATCCCCCCGGCGATACGCCAGAAGCAGCGAGATTTCCTCGGTTTCCTGCTCGTCGTAACCCCGGTTCTCCGCGATCGAGCCCAGATACGCCAGCTGCTCCGCCTCGCCAGAATCCGGACCCGGAGCCCGCGCCACATCCGCCTCGGTGGGCGCGTCAGGCCTCGCCGGACGACGCGTTGGGGGCGTTGCGCCGGGCATCGAAGTATCTGAACCGCCAGAGGCGGCCGTGTGATCAGTCATGGTCATTCGAATGGTCGGGACGGATGATCTGAACTGGCAGTCAGTCCGGCAACCCGATGCGCTCTGACACACGCGCACCCACGCCGCCGGATGCCTCACGATACGATCCCCAGCCGAAACGGATCGACCCAATCCGCCAAAATCCGCATTTCAGCCCTTCCGGCGCACCCCGACCACCCTCTTTCCCAAAGCCAGGACCGCCCGATGGCCCCCTCCTCACCCCACGACCGCTACCAGTCCCCCCTCGCCGGGCGATACGCCTCCGACGACATGCAGACCATCTGGTCCGCGCGCCACAAGTTCTCCATCTGGCGAAAGATCTGGCTCGCCGTCGCACAGGCCCAGCACGAGTGCGGCCTGCCGGTCACCAAAGACCAGATCGACGAACTCAGCGCCAACCTCGACGTCACCGACGACGACATCGCCAGCGCCGCGAAGTACGAATCCGAACTCCGCCACGACGTCATGGCCCAGGTCCACGCTTGGGGCGACCGCTGCCCGAAGGCCCGCGGCATCATCCACCTCGGCATGACCAGCCAGGACATCAACGACAACTGCGAACTGATCCAGCTGCATCAGGCCTATGAGGTCATCGAGAAGCGGATCGCGGCATTGCTTGTGGCGATGGGCGACTTCGCAGACAAGTGGAAAGCAACCCCGACCCTCGGCTTCACGCACTACCAGCCCGCCCAGCCCACGACCGTCGGGCGCCGCTGCGCCCAGTGGGCGTACGACCTGATCGAACACACAGGTCATAACTCGCTCGTCGACGGCGTGGGAAAACTCCGCGGGCTGCGTGGTGCCACCGGCACTCAGGCATCCTTCCTTGCTCTCTGCGAAGGCGACGCCAAGCGTGTCCGTGATCTTGAAGTCTCATTCTTCGGCCATCTGGGCAGACTCATCGAGTACACCGACTCACTCGAACACAGCGGTTGGTGGGAATCGGAAGACCGGATCAGAAAGGTGTACGCGGGCAGACTTGACCGCCTGAAGACTCACGCGGCTGATCCAGAAATCATCGAGCGTGTTGAAGCAGAACGGGACAGCTGGCTTGAGCGTTCCGATGATGATCGGCGCGACGAGTTCAAGCCGGCGTACCTCCAGCGGCATTCATTCGCCCTGACCGGTCAGACATATCCGCGCCCGAGTCGTTGCTGAACTCGCCTCAATCTGCGCCGTCCTCCACAAAACCGCCACCGACATCCGCCTCCTCTCCAACCGCAAGGAACTCGACGAGCCCTTCGCCGAAAAGCAGATCGGCTCCTCCGCGATGCCCTACAAGCGCAACCCCATGCGCTGCGAGCGCGTCTGCGGCCTCGCCCGCTTCGTCTGGAACCTCGTAGGCAACACCTACGACACCGCCGCCACCCAGTGGCTCGAACGCACCCTCGACGACTCGGCCAACCGCCGCCTCACCCTCCCCGAGGCCTTCCTCGCCACCGACGCCTGCCTGAGCATCATGACCAACGTCATGAGCGGCCTCATCGTCCACGAGGCCACCGTCCGCAAGAACCTCATGGCCGAACTGCCCTTCATGGCCAGCGAAAACCTCATGATGGAAGCCGTCAAACGAGGCAAGGACCGCCAGGAAGTCCACGAAGCCATCCGCCAGCACGCCCAGCGCGCCGGCAGCCGCGTCAAGGACGAAGGCGCCGACAACGACCTCATCGACCGCCTGCGCAGCGAACCCCTCCTCGAAGGCGTTGACCTCGACGCCGCCCTCGACCCGAGCAAATACATCGGCCTCGCCGTCCAGCAGACCGAGGCCTTCATCAGCGACTACATCGCCCCGCTCCGCGAGAAGTACGGCGACCAGCAGGACGCCGAAGACCTCAAGCTCTGATCGACTTCACGAAGAGTGCCGGGGTCTAGCCCGACAAAGTCGGGCGTAGGCCCCGCGGACCGCTGGGTGCTCGGCTGCCACCACTCACCCGTTCCCGTTGCCGTTCCCGCCCCCCGGCGGCTCCTTGCCCGTCACGCTGTAATACACCCACGGCCCCCACAGCGTCACCAGCACGATCCCGCAAACCACCCCCGCGATCAGGATCTCGCCGAGCCCGCACGCTGCGCCGACGCCGGCGGTGCACCAGATCGACGACGCCGTTGTCAGACCCTTCACCGTCCGCTTCGAGTGCAGGATCGCCCCCGCGCCCAGAAAACCCACGCCCGAGATGATGTACGCCAAGACACGCGTCGGGTCCGACACGACCCCGACCGACGCGCCGCCTTCCGACTGCGCGATCACCCGCTCGCCGATCAACGCGAACGCCGCGGCCCCCACCGAGATCAGCATCATGGTCCGCGTGTCCGCCGGCTTCTCCGCACGCGAACGCTCCGCCCCGATCAACGCCCCCAGGACCGCCGCCAGAATCAGCCGGAACGCAAGCTCACCCGACCCCGGCCCGATCGGCACTGGAATCGCACCCAGCACCCCCCACAATGTCCCATCGCTTAACGTCATCTTGACTAAAGCGTAACAGTGTTAAACATCTATCGGGGAAATCCCCTCCCCGGGTGCCATGGTCGGAGCCGTAGGCGGAGGCCATGCCGACCTCGGATTGACCGACCTCACCGCCCCCGCCACGCCGGCAACGACAGGTCCTTGCCCTCCGGTGCTTCCGGCTGCGGGATCGGCTCTTCCTCGATCTTTTTGAGCAGGAACTCGATCGCGGTATCCAGTTGACGGTCCGCGCCGTTGAAGGTCTCGTGCGGCGGGTTGTCCACGGTGATGTCCGGCTCCACGCCGATGTTCTCGATCAGCCACGCGCCCTCCGGACCGAACACGCCAAACTCCGCCGCCGTCGCGATCCCGCCGTCGACGAGGTAGTTCGAACTCGTCAGCCAGATGCCGCCGCCCCACGAGCGCATCCCGATCACCTCGCCC
>CAXAVQ010000284.1:0-3831 GCA_963971985.1 uncultured bacterium | reverse complement strand
GATGCTGCGCCAGAGGCCGGCGAGGCCGATGGCCATGGCGTCGGCGATGTCGTGGGGCTCGGGCGGCTCGGCGAGTTTGAGTTCGGCCTGGACGGCGCGCTGGATCTGGGCCTTGCCCGCGCTGCCGGAGCCGGTGAGGGCCTTCTTGACGGTCTTGGGCGGCAGTTCGATGGGGATCAGGCCGGCATCGCGCAGGCGGAGGAGGATCACGCCGCGGGCGTGGGCCATGACGATGGCGGCGCGGGGGTGGGCGGTGTGGCTGAAGAGAGCTTCGACCGACGCGGCATCGGGACGGGTGCGTTCAAGGAGTTCGGCGAGGTCGCGATCGAGTTCGAGCAGCCGGTCGGCGATGGATGCACCGGCCTTGAAGCGGAAGCAGCCGGCCTCGACGATCGAGACGGCGTCACGCGCCGCGCCCGCGGCTTCGAGGCAGGCGTAGCCGGTGACCTTGAGACCGGGATCGATGGCGAGGAGTCGCACGGGGAGAGGTTAGCGGGGATCGGCTTCTACTGGTGTTTCAGCGGGCGGGTCGAGGAAGTCCTCGGTTGAGAGTTCGACGGTGCCGCCCTTGGGGATGGTGATGCGTTTGAGGTGCGGGAGGTCTTCGCCTCGGCGGAGGCGGAGGAGGGTGTCGAAGATGCCTCCCTCGTTCCACGCTGTAAACAAGCCCCGCTTGTCTCTCCAAGCCGTCAGCAACACATACTCCCCGGAAGAAAACGGGATTGTGTGCAGAGCGTCTTCGAACCGCGAACCGTCGTCCAGCGAGAGCGGCGGCGGCAGTTTGAATCGATTTGCGACGGATCCGTCAATCCGGATCAAGGCGTATCTCAGGAAACCTGAAGAACCGTGCGGAAACCACGCTCTCGCGGTGTACGCGATTTTGGCGTCGTTGGGAAGCGGGTGCACATGCTCAGTCACTTCGACGACTCGGGCTTCCCGTGTCTCCTCGGCCGTGAACTCAAGAATGGTGCAATGATCGTCGTACAGAAACCCGATTGCCGCCGATCGGTCTCGCGGAATCAGCATTTCAAATGAAGACATTGCCTGCCGAGGATAAGTGAGTGCGAATTTCCACTCTCCTTCGTTTCGCTGGACATTGGACAGATGATCAGTAGCGGGATTCAGGCGGAAAGTGAACTGCACTGCCTCTCGGACTTGAACCACAGCATCGCCCTCGAAGAACCGACCGGTATCGACTTCGTAGAACAAATCAAATGCAAAGTTCGCGAGTTCGGAACTGTGCTCGCGTTCTCGCTGGTGGTCTTCACTGGAGAGACCGGACCCAGGAGGGAGCAAAAACATACGTGGATGAAGCACCGCGATGATCGATGATCCCTCGGGGATCAGGCTCATCGGAACATTCGAGAACACCGCGCGCCCTTGCTCATCGGTTACCGCGTATGCGCGATGCGGAAACTCATTCACGCTTGATTCAAACGGATCGGTACCGTCGGGGCTCCATCTGAGTTGGAGCGTCAAGCCAACAATCGGCTTCCCCTCGTGGTCAACGAAACGGACCGTCGCACGCTCAGTGGGTTCATCCGCGTGCAGCGGGAGAACGAGAACAAGCGCGGCGATCATGGCGGTGAGCAGGTGCTTCATGGCGTGGCGTCCTCGGCTTCGGGTTCTGTTGGCGGGTCGAGGAAGTCCTCGGTTGAAAGTTCGACGGTGCCGCCTTCGGGGATGGTGATGCGTTTGAGGTGCGGGAGGTCTTCGCCGCGGCGGAGGCGGAGCATCGTGTCGAAGACGGAGCCGGGGGACCAGAAGTCGGGGCCGAAGGCGTCTCGCTCCCAATACATGCCGTTGCGATTTCTTGGCAAGATCAGAAAATCGCCGCTTGGGACCGTAGCACGCGCTTGTGGGTGCGGTATTCGACCGCTCTTGGTGGGAAGCCGTTCTCTCCTCAGCCAGACTTCTCGCGCATGATCGCCGTCGACTGGGATAAGGCAGAAGCGGATCACTGCGGAGTCATCCTCAAGTGGGCACAGGATTTCACCGCTTGGTACCGCGTGATGCGTGGAAGGCAGCGGGTCGACGCTCTCGACTTCGACACGAACCAGGCCTTGCTTCGTTTGCTCCTCGTCGAGTTCTACGAGATGGAACCGGCCCTGAGCGAATGCGGCGATCTGAGCAGGCTGGTGACGCGCTATCGGCAGGAAAGATCTGAGATACGGACCGCTTTCGTCGCTACCGAAGTACAAGCCTAACCCCGGTCTGCTCCATCTCATGTTCGGGCCCCCTCGGCACTGCAGAGCTTCGATGTCCAAGGCTTTCGCTGAAATCCCTACAACATAGAGACGGACCATGCACTGCACCGATTCCGGAGTGCGCATCGTGAACGGGTCTTCGGCGAGTTCGTCGAGATCGAATCGTGTGGCACGATCGAAGGCGTACGAACTGAACGCAGTAAGGTCCGGCTCCGGCTGCGCGGCATCTACTCGGGCGCGAGTCAGCGGTGTAAACGAACTGTCGAATGGCCAGATCCAGACCGAATCCGCGTCGGGTTGCTCCGGAACAGTGAACGATGCGATGCCTGATTCATCGGTCACGGCATCCGCTCTTGCTGAACCGACTTTGGCTTTGAGGGCGAGGCCACTGATCGGCTCGCCTTCATGATCGATCACGCGGAGGGAGATCATCTCCGTCGGCTCTTCCGCATGCAGCGGCAGAACGAGAAAGAGCGCGGCGAACAGGGCGGTGAGCAGGTGCTTCATGGCGTCTCCGGGGTGCGGGCCGCCTCCCAGACTACTCGCCACCCGGCGCGATCCGAAGCGCCGATTCGGGATTCGGCTGCTGCACGGTCACTTTGAGTGCCCGGGCGAAACTCAGCAGGGACCGGGCGCTGCGGGCGATTTCGGTGAGCTGGCGGGTGCGATGGTCGAGGGCGATGAGGGCCGTGGCGGCCTCGTCGATGGCCTCTTCGTCGTCCTCGGCCTGGGCCGCGGCGAGGGCGGATTCGAGTTCGGCTCGCTGCTCGCCGGTGGAGCGGAGCTCGTCGATGACCGTGGACAGGGCCCCCACGGCGGCGGTCTGGCTGGCGACGGTGACGAGGCGGGAACGCTGGGCGAGGGCCCGCTCGAGGCGGGTGAGGCGGTCCTGCATGGCGGGCTTGTCGAGCAGGGTGATGAGCTGGTCGACGGTGAGGCCAACGGCCCGGGCGACGCCCTCGAGGGGTATCTGCGGGTCGAGGAGGGCGCTGAGGAGCGTGTCGAGGCGGTCCTCGGTCAGGGTGAGGGGTTTCGGGGCCGGGGCGGTTGGGGTGGTGATCATGACCCGATGATGCGCTTGGGTTGTGTTTGGGTCAAGGGCTTTGTTTGGTGATTTTTTGGGTGGGTGACATACTGTTGTCAATGGGGGAGGAAGACATAGCCGCCTCAAGGGGCGGCCATGCCACGCGGGTAGTTGGAGGGCTAGGGTCGCCCCTCATCCGACCGCTTCGCGGCCACCTTCTGACGCGAGGGGAGAAGGACAGAAGACATAGCCGCCTGCGGAGGGCGGTCATGACACACCTGATCGGTTCGTGTCCCCTTGTTGTGCCGGTTCTCGCCTGAATGGGTGGCCGCGGCGTGGTTGCGGCGCACACTCAAGGTTGGAGGGAATTGGTATGCGTATGAAGCGGATGGTTTGGGGCGTGACGTTCGGGGCGGCTGCGGCGCTGGCGTCGGTGACCGGGGCTGGATTCATCATCGAGATCGACACGGACGGTCTGGACAACGGCGTGCTCGTCTACAACCCGAACTTCTCGTTCGGAGGGGATACGACGACGGCGTCGCAGAGCGCTTCGGCGAGCGTGGTCGGCGGAACCGGCGGGGACAGCATCTTCGGCGGGAA
>CAXAVQ010000283.1:0-3835 GCA_963971985.1 uncultured bacterium | reverse complement strand
TGCCCATCAGTTTGAGCGCGTTGTTCACGCCCTCGAACAGGACCGCGGCGTCGGTCTGAACCATCGCGAAGCGGCTGACGAGCGCTTCGTCCTTGAATCTCGGGTACCAGCGCCGGTTCACGAAGCGGGCCAGCAGTTCGTCGGAGTGGTCGAGGATCGAGTCGAGTTCCTCGTCGAGGATGCGGAGCTGGAGCAGCTCAACGTTGGCGTGCTGGAGCACGGCGATGAGGTCGTAGGGTTCCGGGTCGAGCAGGACCGCGGCGTTCCAGTCGATCACCGCGAGGTCGTCGAGGCCGTAGGACATGCGTCCGCCGAGGGTCCGCGCGAGCTGGTCGGCTCCGAGCGCTCCGGCTTCGGCCTCGATCGCTCGCCCGAGGGACTGGGCGTGGCGGTCGAGGAAGGCCGATGGCGCCTCGTCGCCGTCGCGTTCCCGGATCGCGAACACGCAGTAATCCTCGACGATGTCGCGGAGGTGGGGGCGCTCGATGGCGCTGCGGATGGAGTCGAACACCCGGCTGACGCTCTCTCGCGCGCGGGACTGCAACTCCTCGTTGTCGTACAGCGCCAGCCCGAGGTCGGGCAGTTTCGTCACCGAGGAGTCGAACGGGATCGCGAAGGTCACGAGGATCGCGCCGAAGTCGTAGACGATCATCTCGACGGTGGTCTCCGTCGAGTGTTCGCCGATCGGCAGTGCCCCGATGTCGACGACGAGCCGGAGCGGGGCGGGTTGGTACCCGAACCAGCCCGGAGAGGGGCGACGCCCGCGCACGATCTGATACGGCGCGGCGTCGGTGAGAAGCCGGCGCGCGTGGTCGAGATCGATCTGGAAGCCCGCGTCGAACGCGAACATGAATCGACAGGTTCCGGCGACGCGTTCGTCGGTGCCGGACGGGTGATGCTCAACGTGCATGGGGTGTCCGTTTCTTCAGTTCGGCGGGGCTCGCTGGCCCGGCATAAGTGCTGGTATCAACACCGCTGGTCGACGATTGATTATCCAGATTTACATCAGGATGTGTGAGAGCTCGCCAGAGGGTGGGAATCCCTGAAGTTTGGTCTGGAATCACGTCGGTATGGGTTAATCTTTCCTATACGGACGTCTGGAGGGTAGCGCAGGGTGCGTGTCCGGGAGGGGCGTTCGCTGGAGGAGAGAAATATGTATCGCGCTGTAGTTCTCGCTTGTGTATCGGGGTGTGCGGTTTCGATCGCTCAGGCCGCGGATGTTTCCTGGGCGTCGGCGAACGACGGAACCTGGGGGGACGCTCCGAACTGGTCTCCGATGATGGTGCCAACGGCGGTTGATCGGGCGATCCTCGGTCTGTCCGGACCGTACGCGGTGGATATCGCTGCGAACTCCGCGGCATCGGGCGTCCGCATCGAGAACCCCGACGCCGTGCTTGAACTCAACGCCGGTCGAATCCTCGACCTCGGGGCCGACGGCCTGTTCAACAACGGCTGGTTCGTCGTCAACCCGACCGCGGCCGGTGCTATTACCACCCTCAACCTGACACAGAGTTGTTCGCTGGACGGCTCCGGCATCCTGACACTCAACGCCTTCTCCTCGCGCGCCCGGCTCACGGCCGATGCAGGGGCGATTATGACGCACGGCGTGAACCACACCCTGAACGGGTATGGCCAGGTCAGTGCGCCCTTTAACAATCTGGGATGGATCGTCGCCGATGCGCCGCTGCAGACGCTGCAAGTTTTCCCTACATCAGCTTCGAACAGCGGCGTGCTCTCCGCGATTGATGAAGGGGTTCTGCTGCTGCAGAACGTTTCCATCGATCAGTCCGGCGGTGGGATCATCGAGGCGGACGGGGGTACTGTTTCACTCGTCGGGTCAACTTTCATCGGGGGTACGCTCGTCAACAGCGGCGCTCCGAACTCGCTCCTGAGTATCGAGACGAATACGCTCGAGAACGTCTCGGTGAGCGGCGATGCCCAACTCGTTGCCGGCCGTGCTGCGACCGTTCAGGGCGGCTCACTCGTGAACAACGGTGAGTTGACGGTAAACCCGAATGCGGCTGGCGCGACCACGACGCTGAATTTCGCCGAACCAACACTTGTATCGGGGTCTGGGACGATTCGCCTGAACGGCTTCAGCAGCCGCGCGCGCATGATCGGCTCGGGCGTCAGTGTGGACAACAGCGCAACTCACACCGTCCGTGGGTACGGTCAGATTCTTGTCGATCTGGTCAACAACGGGCTTGTCAGTGCCGACGTGTCGGGGCAGACCTTGACATTCAGCGGAGGGTTGAACACGAATCTTTCAACGATACGCGCCGAGTCGGGTGGTACCATGGAGATCACATCGGTGACTATGGATCAATCCGGGACAGCAGAGCTCCTCGCCGACGGCGGCGTTGTTCGGGTGGGCAGTTCGACCATCAACGGTGGGCGACTGGTGAATAGTGGTTCCGCCGGTTCCGATGGGATCTTCACTGCGGCGACGACGCTCGACGATGTCACGCTTGAAGGCCAATGGTCCCAGAACCCCGGCGTGGCGTTGACGCTCCGGGGTGTGACAGACGGATCGGGCACGCTCCTCGTGAATATCGGCAATGCGGGCGCTGTGACGAGTGTCTCCGCGAATGAAGACGCCGAACTTGGCGGGAACGGGTCAATCCGTCTTGGCGGAGTCTCAGCTCGCGCTCGTGTGATCTCGTCCGCTGGAGTAAGTATCACGCAGGGGCCGGACCGTTCGCTCCTGGGTTTCGGGCAGTTGGCTGCAGGGTTCATCAACAACGGACTCGTACAGGCCGATGTTGATGGCCAATCGATCAGCATCGAAGGTCAGGACAAGGTGAACAACTCGGTATTCCAAGCGGTGGCTGGTGGAGGTCTGAGTTTTCAGGGTGTCCTGGTCGACCAGATCGGTGGCGGCCTCATAGAAGCGGACGGTGGACCGGTCTCTTTCGCGGGGTCTACGGTGATCGGCGGGATCATCCGGAACAGCGGCGCGACCGGTTCCGAAGTCAGGATCGAGACGAACACGTTCGATGTGGTCCAGATCGACGGCGATTCGGTCCTCCTTCCCGGGAGAACTCTAACGGTCGGAGGCGGACTGTTATCGAACGATGGTCTGCTCAGCATCAATCCGGACAATGCAGGTGCTGTGACCACGCTCAACGCGCCCGGGAACACAACGATCGGTGGAAACGGCGGGATCCTGCTCGGAGGTTTCACGAGTCGCGCCCGACTGAACAACAACAGCGGTGATGTGCTTACCCTCCGCCCGGGACAGACTATCAGCGGCATCGGTCAGATCGTTGCTGAGACCCAGATCGAGGGGGTTCTCGCGCCAGGGATCGGCGTCGGGACGATGAACGGCGCTCGCCCGGTCTCCCTCGCGAGCGGCGCCACATTTAACTGCGAATTCAACGACGACGGTGCGTCCGATCAGTTTGGCAGCAGTTCCACGGTTGCACTCGACGGCACGCTCGACATCTCATTCGTCGACGGCTTCACCGCTTCCAGCCCCGAAGCGTTCACGATCATCACCACGGGCGCCAACGGCGTGTCCGGTCGGTTCGATCAGGTCGTGGGTGATGCCCCGCCGGCTCCGCTGGTTACCCGGGTGGTCTACGAGTCCAACCGCGTCCGCGTCGGCTTCGTCTGCCCCAGCGATGCGAACCTCGACGGGGCGACCGATCTCGGTGACCTGAACGCGGTGCTCGCCAACTTCGGCACGAACGCCAGCCTCGGCGACGTGACCGGCGACGGCGCGGTCGACCTGGCCGACCTGAACCTCGTGCTGGCGAACTTCGGCACTGACTGCCAGGGCTGATCGCTCCGGCCTGATCCCAAGCATCCCGACCGCGTGCGCCCGTCAGGCACG
>CAXAVQ010000282.1:0-3847 GCA_963971985.1 uncultured bacterium | reverse complement strand
TCTGCGCGGCCCGGTTCGGGATCCCGGCGCACTGCATCAGGACGGCGTAGCCCGAAGATGACACGGCGTTGATGTCCGCGGGCGGATCGACTTCCATCAGTGCATCGAGAATCTCCACCGACCGGCCCGCGCGGGCGGCGAACATGACCGGGTTCTGCATCGCGACATCGACAGGAAAGTTCCCGCGCTTGCTCGCGAGAGCCGGGTCGTACCGTGCGATGAGGGCGCGGACGACCGCGTCGTTGTCTGTGTCCGCCGCGAGCGCGTGGTGGAGGGCCGACATGCGCACCGCGTCCCAGTCGGCGACGATGGCCCCGCCCTCATCGACCATGTACTCGACCACCGCCGGATCGGTGGTGTTGGCGGCCGCGAGCATGAGGGGAGTGGTGCCGAAATCGTTCTGCCAGTTGGCATCGGCCCCGGCTTCGATCGCGGCGCGGATGCCTTCGAGCGAGCCGGTCTCGGCGGCTTCGAAGAGCGCGGCGTTCGGGCCGGTCGGCTGGTTTGGATCGGTCGGGTCGTTCTGGGCGAGGGCTGGTTGGGCGAGGAACGCGAGAGCCGCGATGAGGATGGTGGCGAGTCGAGTCATTGGGATCTTGCTTTCTCGGTTGCTACTCGGAGGCGTTCGAGGGCCTCGGTCCCACGGAGGGCTTCGTTCTGCTCGGCGTGCTCAAGCGCGATTCTGCCCTGAGAGCCGGGCAGAGTCGGATCAGCCCCGGTATCAAGCAGAAGCGTGAGCACCTCCGGGTTCGGGTTCAGGGCTGCGGCTCGTTCCAATGCAGTGAGGCCATCCTCGGTCCTCGCGTTGACTTCCGCCCCGGCGTCCAAGAGTGCTTTGATTATTGCGGTGTTCTCGTTGTACCTCGCGGCGCTCATCAGTGCGGTCCAGCCGGTGGCAGTGGTCGCGTTTATCGATGCACCCGCATCGAGCAGCACAAGAATCGCCCGTGGATCGGATACGGACTCCGCAGCGATCATCAAGACGGTCTTCCCCCATTCGTACTGATCATCGATATCCGCTCCAGCGCGGAGCAACGCATCGAGCACCTCAGGGCGCGGGTCCTGCGAAGCAAAGTACATGAACGCGGTTGTGATGCCGTCGGTCGCTCTATGCACATCAGCGCCCGCATCGAGGAGGGCTTGCACGATATCGAGAGGTGCCCGCGCCTCGGCGGCGATCATGAGCGGCGTGAAGTCTTCGTCGTTCATGTCATTGGGATCTGCTCCCGCATCGAGGAGTTCAGCGGCCACGGCTCCGGTTGTGTTTCGTGCCGACTCCAAGATCGGTGTGTTCCCGACATCATTTCTCGTGTGAACATCCGCGCCTGCCTCGAGCAATGTGCGGATAACGCGGCTGCTCGGATTGTTCTCACTGGCCCAGTGCAACGCGGTGCTGCCGAACAGGTCTTTCGCGTTCGGGGCTGCTCCGGCCTCCAAGAGCAGGCGCACGATCTCGGGGTTCTTATTCCAGCCCGCGGCGTGCATGAGCGGGGTGGTCTCGTCGCCCGCCGCTTTATTTGGATCGGCGCCCGCTTCGAGCAGGGCTTGGGTGACTTCGGCGCTCGGATTGGCGACCGCGGCGATGAGCAGTGCCGTCGCGCCGGAGTAGTCGGTGGCGTTGATGTCCGCGCCGCCGGCGATCAGGGCTCGCACCACCGCCGGGCTTGGGTTGTAGGCCGCGGCGTACATCAAGGGCGTCATGCCTTTGACGCCTACGGCGTCGATGGATGCACCGGCCTCGAGCAGCAGTTCCACGAACGCGGGGTCCTGCTGGTGCTGTGACGCGAGCATCAGGGGCGACTGGTCGTATCCCCTAATGTCATCGGTAGCCGCACCGGCGTCCAGCAAGACCCGAACGACCAGCGGGTCGGGGTTGTTCATGCAGGCGAGCATGAGGGCTGTGGTGCCTTCGGCGCCCGCTTTGCTGACTTCGGCGTTCACCTCGGCTCCTGCGTCGATGAGCAGTCGGGTGACGCGCTCGTCGGGGTTGAACGCCGCGGCACCCATGAGGGCTGTGGTGCTGTAGCTGGGGCCGTCGATGTACATGGCGTTGGGATCGGCGCCGCGATCGAAGAGTCGCTGGATCTCATCGAGCGGGGCGCTGCGAACGGCGAGGAGGAGTTCGAGGTTGAGCCTGGTGCTGGCGCGTGGTTCGGCTCGGTCGCGAGCGTGACGGGCTTCCAGTGAGGAGAGCGGAGGGCTAGGTTTGGACGAGCAGGACGCTGCGGCCGCGATCACGAGGAGGGCGAGAAGTGACGCCGGAATGCGATGGTTGGTGTAGCGGCGAAGCATGAGCCCATGATACCGGTGGCCCCCCGTCCTCCCCCGCTACAATCTCCTCCCCGATTCCCCCTGCCAGGAGACCCCACATGGCCACCACCGCTTCCGATCCGTTTACAAGCCGCGCGAAGTCGATTCTTTCCGAGCTGGAGTCGAAGGGGGAGCTGAAGCACCTGCAGACCATCGAGGGGCCGATGGACGCGACCGTGCGCCTGAAGATGCCCGATGGGTCCACGAAGGAAGCGGTCTGTCTCTGCTCGAACAACTACCTGGGGCTGGCCAACCACCCGGAGGTCGTGGAAGCCGGCATCAAGGGGCTCGAGAAGTACGGGGCGGGCACGGCCTCCGTCCGGTTCATCTGTGGCACCTTCGACTGCCACCACCAGATCGAGGACCGCATCGCGAAGCTGCTGGACCAGGAAGCGTCGTACACCTTCGTGTCGTGCTGGAACGCGACCGAGGCGCTGCTGCCGACGCTGGCCGAGCCGGGCGATGCGATCGTGTCCGATGCGCTCAACCACGCGTGCATCATCGACTCGATCCGGCTGGCAGGGGTGATCAAGAAGGGCGTGCGCAAGTACATCTACCCGAACAACGACATGGGGGCGTTCGAGGAGAAGCTGAAGGCCGCGCGCGAGGAATCCAAGGACGACAGCGTGATCTGGGTGATCACCGACGGCGTGTTCTCTATGGAGGGCTCGATCGCGGAACTCAAGACCATGCGCCGGCTCTGCGACCAGTACGGGGCTCTACTCATCGTCGATGACTCGCACGGCACGGGCGTCATGGGCGAGACCGGGCGCGGCACGCACGAGCACTACGGCATGGCGGGCTCGGAAGTGGACATGTTCACCGGCACGCTCGGCAAGGCCCTGGGCGGCGCCGCGGGCGGCTACATCGCCGGGCCCAAGCACGCCGTGGACCTGATCGTGCAGCGAGGACGTCCGACGCTGTTCAGCAACGCGCTGCCGGCGACCGTGGCGTGCAGCGCCGACAAGGCCATCGAGATCCTGATGCGCGAGCCCGAGCGCGTGGCGAAGCTGAAGGAAAACTGCCGCTACGCCCGCGAGAAGATCAAGGCGATCGGGCTGGAGGTCATCGAGTCCCCCACCGCGATCTGCCCGGTCATCGTCGGGGAGACGAGCAAGGCCATCAGCATGAGCAAGCGGCTGCTGGAAATGGGCGTGTACGTGATCGGCTTCGGTTACCCGGTCGTGCCCGAGGGCGAGGCCCGCCTGCGCTGCCAGATCTCTGCGGCCCACGAAAAATCGCACATCGATCAGTTGGTCGATGCGCTGGCGAAACTGTGATCAGGGTCGGAAGAGCTCTTCGATGGCGCGGGCTCCGTGCAGAACGCGCAGGATTCGAAGCGGTTCGCCCGGTTCGTACGCGATCAGGTACTGGTGCAGCACCCACCAGCGGACACCGACGGATGTCAGTTCCGGTCGAACGCGCCCGGCATTCGGTGCGACGGCGAGCACGTCGAACGCGCTGAAGAACTCGTCGATCAGTTTCCGCGCAGCGACCGGATCGCGCTGCTCGACCGCGATGTAGTCGATGATGGACT
>CAXAVQ010000281.1:0-3852 GCA_963971985.1 uncultured bacterium | reverse complement strand
CGGGAATGGTTGTGCAGGAAGCCGCGGCCCAGGAGTGGCAGTTCGCGGGCTGGTACGAAGAGGGGCGGACGAGCTACTACGAGTACTCGTACGTTCCGGGCGGGACCTCTCCGATCTCGGCGCGTGACCTGCGGATGTACACGGAGGTGCTCGGGCTTGACGACATGCAGACCGAGATCATGCGCGACGCGTACACAGTTTTTGACCGGGCGTACCGCATTGAGTGGGTGACCTTCTCGGAAGCGCGCAGCGATGCCGAAGCTTCGTCGGACTACGACATGGGGTGGTCCGAGGACGAAGAAGAGGAAAGCGAGATCGAGAAGCTGCAGAAGAGCTTCGACGAGAAGGTCGAGCGGATGGAGGACCAGTTCATCGGCGACCTGCGCTTGGTGCTGACCGGTGCGCAGCTCGCGAAGTGGGAGCTGCTGGAACGAGAGCAGCGACGGGCCAAGACGCTGGCCAAGTACGCCGCCCACGAGCACGAAAAGGTCGATCTCGTCGCGTGCGTGCAGGCGCTGGAGCTGAGCGCGGAGGTCCGCAGCGCCCTCGAGCCGCTGCTGGAACAGTACCGGGAGCAGATGGATGTGGCGCTGGTCGCGCGCAACCGCAAGGCCGAAGTGGTCGGCAAGCGGTGCGTCGAGGTGGACTCGGAGGAGATCGACTGGTCAACGGTCGACTACGAGAACGAGGAAGCGGTTCAGGCGGCCTACGACCTGTACAACCAGACTCGACAGAAACTCGTGCCCCTCGGGCTGGACCTGCACCGGGCCTGCGAACGGGTGCGCGAGGTGAACGAGCAGTTCATCAGGCGTGTCGAGGAGGCCCTGCCCGCCGATCAGGTGGAGGCCTTCCGCAAGATCGCGGTGCCCAAAGCCGCGGACGACGGCTACGGCGGGATGTACGCCGGCTATTCGCGGGCCCGGATGATGCTGGGCATGCTCGAACACCTCGAGATGTACATCGCCTCGACGCAGATGCAGGCCGACATGTGGGGTGAGTCCGGCGGCGAGGAGATGGCGATGTACCTCAAGCGGATGCGCGAGGTGCAGCCGCTGACCAAGTCCCAGCGCGAGCAGATCGCGCAGATCAAGGCCGACTGGGAAGCGGGCACCGAATCGATCCGGGCGCAGTACGCGTCCTCGGTCGAGCCGGTCGCCGACGACGGCGAGCTCTACTACCTGCACCTGCCGACCCCGAGCGGCACGCTGATGCTGCACCGGGAGTACGAGGGCGAGGAGGAGTGGGACGAGTCGGACGAAGACCCGTCCTACGAGATGCAGCAGAAACTGTCCGAGGAAGACCAGCGGGCGATCGACCGGCTGCGCCAGATCCTGACGATCGAGCAGCGGACGCTGTTCGCGACGATATGATCTGGAGGGAGGCGAACGGTCGTTTGGAGTATGTGATTCGAGATCGTGATGCCCGGCTGTCCATCCTCAAGCGGACGAGGAAGGGCAAGCGGTTGCTCAAAGGGTACGTGTTGTGGGTATGGCCGCTGTCGATCCTGTGGGAAGTCGTTCTGGGGGCCATCCTGATACTCGTGTTCCTCACGTATCCCCAACGTGGTGAGCCCGGCTTCGTAGGACATTGGCTACCCGCCCTGCTTCTCGCGTTGCCGCTCGTCGTGCCTCGGGTGCTTCTGCACGGCGTTCGATTCGTGCACGGGCTGCACCGGATGCGCCGAGGAATGATGATCGTTGACGACGTACTCGGCAGCCCCATCGTCGTGACGCTCTGGGCGGTGTTCCTCGGAACGCTCTGGATCGCACCGTTCCGAGAGATGCTGGAGCGGTTGCTGTGAACGTGAAGCTGCTCTTTCGAGACCGGCAGGCGCTCCGTCGCGAGCGCGAGATCAGCGGCGAATCGTCCGAACGGTGGCGGTTCGCCCTCAACCTCTCGGGAGCGCTTGGCGATGCCGCCGGCCTGTACGGCAGCTTGCTCGTGTTCGCGGGTATCGCTCTCTACGTCCTCAACCTGATCAGTCCTGCCTTTGCTTTCATCGGCGCCATCGCGCTCGGGATTCTGCTGGCGATCGTCGGAGTGCTCTTTGCTGTGATTCTCGTCAAGGATTGCGCTCTCGTTCGCCGGGGAGTTCTTCCTGTGGACGACGTAGCACACGGCGTGGTTGCTGTTTCGACGAGCGGACTCATGATCTGGCTGATTACCGATCTCCTGCTCTCAGCACTCTGACAGGCGACCCCCGCGCCTTCGGGCTAGCATTCCCGCCGATGCCCGACCCCGACACCTCCCCCACCGCCGACGCTCAACCCACGCCCCCGCTCCGCGCGCGGGTGCGCCTCGCGCTGGCGGACATCAAGCTCGCCCACTCCGTGTTCGCGCTGCCGTTCGCGCTGCTCGCCGCCGTGATGGTCATCGACCGGGTGCCGTCGGGCGAGCGCTGGCCACTACTCGGGCTGATCGTCGTCTGCATGGTCGCGGCGAGGACCTGGGCGATGCTCGTCAACCGGCTGGCGGACCACCGGCTGGACAAGGACAACCCGCGGACCGCCCGTAGGGCCATCGCCTCGGGGGCCCTGCGCGTGCGCGACGGCTGGGCGCTCGCCCTGCTCAGCGCGGGGCTCTTCCTGGCGGGGTGCGCCGGGTTCCTCGTGGTCAGCGCCAACCCGGTGCCGCTGGTCCTGGGTGTGCCGGTGCTCGGTTGGATCGCGCTGTACAGCTTCACCAAGCGGTTCACCGCCCTCTGCCACCTGTTCCTCGGCTCGGCTCTGGCGATCTCACCGCTGTGCGCGGTGCTGGCAATCGACCCGCTCACCATGGGCGTTCTCGGCGGCGAAATGGGGCCGACCGGCTGGAGCGTGATCCTGCTCTGCGCCTTCGTCGCCCTCTGGGTGGCCGGCTCCGACGTGGCCTACGCGCTGCAGGACTACGAGTACGACCGGAGCGTCGGGCTGCACTCGGTGCCGAGCGCGCTCGGGGTGACGGGCAGCCTGTGGGTCAGCCGCGGGCTGCACCTCCTGGCGTACGGCGCGCTGGTCGGGGCGTGGCTGGTCGAGCCGCGCTTCGGGGCGATCTTCGGGGTTGCGGTAGTCGGGGTGGCGGGTCTTTTGATCTACGAGCACCTGGTGCTGGCAAGGCGGGGTGTTTCCGGCCTGCCGCTGGCGTTTTTCACGCTGAACGGGGTGGTGAGCCTCATTCTGGGTGTGCTCGGGATTTTGAATCTGTTGGTTGTTTAGGCAAGACAGGCTTGAATTACCAATCCACCCTGATATGGTTGAGGGTGATTGGGTGGTCGCGCGGGTCTATGGAATCGCATACACAGCCCCCGGAAGGCCGGTCGAGCGTGCTTAAGGGCCGCTCGCCGGCTTTTTTCTTGCGTTCCGGAGGCTGAGTATCTGCTGAATCTGCCGGGTTCAGCGGGTTGGCCGATAGATGGACCGGGTCGCCGTCGCTACTTTTGTCTGGGCTTCAAACATGTCTGAAAGTTCAGAAACTCAACCCGGGACGGTGCGCGAGGCGCAGGATCGATTCATCGAGACCTGGGGTCGCATGGGTTCGGCGTGGGGCATCAGCCGCACGATGGCCGAGGTGCACGCCCTGCTGTACATCACCGGCGAATCGATGTGCACCGACGACGTGATGGAGCGCCTGAACATCTCGCGCGGCAACGCCTCGATGACCCTGCGCGGGCTGACCGACTGGGGCATCGTCCATCGCCAGCACATGGTCGAACCACGCCTGCTGCATCGCCTCCTGAAAGGCGATCCGCGTCGCGGCCTGCGCCTGGACCACCGTTTCCAGCGCGGCCGGATCGAAGGGCTCGGCCGACAGGGCACGGGCCAGGTCCTCGGCTTCGCTGCGCCGGTCGGACGGCGGCGGCAGGGTGTCGCGCAG
>CAXAVQ010000280.1:0-3898 GCA_963971985.1 uncultured bacterium | reverse complement strand
CGAGCGAGGGCGTCGAGCTGCCGGCAATGCTCGGCGATCAGACGGATGTGACGCGCATCGGGCGTGTGGTCGACGCGGCGCAGGGGGTGACCCTGCGCTGGCCCGATGGTCGCACGCTTGACGTTGCTGAATCGGGATGGGATCACGGGTCGTGAGCGAGCAGGGGGCCATCCAGATCACCAGCCGCTCCGAGGAAGCGACGGTTCAGATCGGGCGAGCCATCGCTCGGGCGGTCGGTCCCGCGTCGGTCATCACTCTCGAGGGCGAGCTTGGGAGCGGCAAGACGCGACTGACGTGGGGTATCGCCGAAGGCCTCGGCATCGATCGACGCGCGGTCTCGAGCCCGACGTTTGCGATCGTCCACGAGTACGCGGCTGCTGATGGCACGCGTCTCATCCACGCCGATGCGTACCGGGTCGACGAATCTGAACCGGACGATCTGGAGACGCTTCTCGGGACGAAGGCCGGCGATCGGGACTGGATCGCGGTGATCGAGTGGCCCTCTCGCATCGAGTCGCTGCTTCCCGATGATCGCCTCTGCATCCGGATCGCGCACGCGCCCGAAGGCGCGCGTAGCATCCGAATAGAAGGAGCCAGCGAACTGATCGACCGCCTGCGGTCGTTGATCGATGAGGAGCCGAGCGATGGATGAATCACGCACGCGGACGGAAACGAACACGACGGAACGCAAGACTGCGACGGCGACCTGTCGCCGGTGCGGTCGGTCGATCACCGAGTCCGATGAGCACTACCCGTTCTGCTCCGAGCGGTGTCGCCTGGCGGATCTGAATTCGTGGTTTGACGGCGACTACAAGGTCAGCAGGGAGATTAAGGACAGCGACATCGAGACGGTCGACTGAGTCGATCCGTCGATCACTTCTTCGACGGGAGCGGCTTCGCGAAGATGTGGAAACGGTGGCCCTGGGCCGAGAGGCCGTGCTCCTTGCAGATGCGATCGCGGAGTTCGATGAGCTCCGGCGCCGAGATCGTGATGATCTCGTCGGTTTCCATGTTGATGATCAGGTCCTGCGGGCGCCGGCCATAGGCGAGCTGGTAGTGGGCCTGCTCGGACTGGAAGAGGACCTGCTGGATGATGCCCGCGTCCTGGAGCAGCTTGATGGTGCGATAGATCGTGGCCTTGGAGACGCGGTAGCCGGACTGCTTCATCTCATCCATGAGGCGCTCGGCCTCAAAGACCTCGTCCATCTGGATGAGCGTGTCGAGGATCTGGGCGCGTTCGGGCGTGTACTTCTGGCCGAGCGACTTGAGGTGACGCCGGAAGACCGCGCAGAGCGGTTCCATGATCTCGATGTCGTCGGTGTCGGCTTTGACCGGTTCCAGGTCCACGGTTCGAAGTTCCTTTCTCGGGGCAACGGGTCCGCGCCGATCAGCGCTTGGACTTCAGCCACTTCTGCAGTTTAGCGGCGGTCCACGTGTTCACGCAGGACGAAGCGGTGAGCCCGCCCCGGCGAGCCGTGAGGACCCCGTAGCTGAGTTGATCGTAGTCCGCGGGGCCGTGGACGTCGCAATCGATCGCGATGAGCGCTCCCGCCTCAAGGGCGATGGCGATGTGGGTGTCGCGGAGATCGAGGCGTCGCCAGTTCGCGTTGACCTCGAGGGCCACGTTGTGTGCTTCTGCGGCCTCCGCGAGCGCCTTGATATCCGGTGAAAGACCCTCACGCTTGCCGATGAGTCGCCCGGTCGGGTGGCCGAGGATGTGGACCAGTGGGTGCTCGATCGCCTTGAGCAGCCGGGAGGTGGCCTTCTTCGGGTCCTGCGAGAGTCCGGTGTGGGGCGAGGCGACAACGATGTCGAGTTCGGCGAGCAGTTCGTCGTCGTAATCCAGGCGCCC
This sequence comes from uncultured bacterium, assembly GCA_963971985.1. Lineage (GTDB taxonomy): Bacteria > Planctomycetota > Phycisphaerae > Phycisphaerales > UBA1924 > JANSXG01. Next base: position 2,046 of record CAXAVQ010000280.1, on the reverse strand, counting down.
GTCGGCGAGGATGTCCACCTCGGAACCGGCCAGGATCGTGATGCCGTCCATCTCGTCGTTGACTTCGCGGACCGCCTTGATGTGTTTGCGCAGGCGCTTCTCGTCGAGGCCGTTCGCGACCGCGGACGATTTGGAGTGGTCGGTGACGGCGATGGTGTGGAAGCCGCGCTGTTTGGCGTGCTCGGCGAGTTCGCGGATGGACATGGCTCCATCGGACTCGGTGGTGTGGGCGTGGAGTTCGGCTTTGATGTCGTCGAGTTCGATCAGATCGGGGAGTTTGCCCTTGAGTTCGCCTCGGTCCTCACGGAGTTCGGGGGGGATCCACTTCAGGTCGAGGGCCTTGTAGATCTTCTCCTCGGTGTCGCAGGCGACGGGTTTGACGCCGCGCTGTTGGGGCGGTGTGTCCTCGTCGTCTTTGGGGAAGAGGCCGTACTCGTTGAGTGTCAGGTCTTTCTTCAGGGCGCGCTCGCGGAGTTTGACATTGTGCTCCTTCGATCCGGTGAAGTACAGCATCGCGGCGCCGAAGGCGTTGTCGTCGATGGACCGGAGGTCGACCTGGATCTGGCGGTTGCCGAGTTTCATCCGGACGGAGGTCTTGGTCTCGCCCGACACCAGGACTTTTTCGACGCCCTCGGTTCCCGTGAGTGCATCGTGGACGTCGGCGGGGGTCTTCGCGCTGACGAGGATATCGATGTCGCCGATGGTCTCCGCGCCGCGCCGGAGCGAGCCGGCGTAGGCGATCTGCCGGACGCCTTTTACTTTGCCGAGTTTCTCGACCAGGTCCTCGGCGAGCGGCATGGCTTTTCCGATCGGCGTGCGCTCGCCGGACTGTTCGGAGAAACTGATGGCGTCCTTGAGGTTCTCGATGGTCTTCTTGCCCATGCGCGGCAGGTCTTCGAGCGAACCGTCGTCGATCGCCTTCTTCAGGTCGTCGATGGTCTCGATCTCGAGCTCGGTCCACATCAGCCGCACGGTCTTGGGTCCGATCCCCGGGACGGCGAGGACGCGGATGAGCCCGCTCGGGACTTTCTTGCGCAGCTGCTCGAACTCTTCGAACGTCCCGGTCTCGGCGAACTCACCGATCTTCTCGGCGATGGAACTCCCGACGCCGTCGATCTCCTCGAGTTTCTTCGGGTCGTCGGCGTGCTCGATCACGTCGATCGAGGCACCTTTGATCGCTCGCGCGGCCTTGTCGTAGGCGTTGACCTTGAAGCGGTTGGCCCCGGTCAGTTCGAGCATGCTGGCCATCTGCTCGAGTTTTTCAATGAGTTCGGCTTTGGAGGGCATGGGGCAACTCTATACGCGGCGAGATCAACGGTCAGGCGACGTCTCCGAGACCGAGCATCTCACCGTGGCGTTTCAGGAGGCGCCGGTGGATCAACTGTTCTTCGGGCTTGGCGAGTTCGGGGGATGACTCGATCCACGACGAGGCGTCGCGCCGGGCCATCAGGAGCAGTTCGGTGTCCTCGGGGAACTGGGCGAGGCGGAAGGGGTTCATGCCGGCCTGGCGCGTGCCGAAGATCTCACCCATGCCGCGGAGCCTGAGGTCTTCCTCGGCGAGGCGGAAGCCGTCGGTGACCGATGCGATCGTCCGCAGGCGTTGGGCGGCCTCGTCGGTGATGGCCTCACCGATGAGCACGCAGACGCCTTCCTTCTCGCCGCGACCGACCCGGCCTCGGAGCTGGTGGAGTTGGGCGAGGCCGAAGCGTTCGGCGTGGTCGATGACCATCATTGTGGCGTTCGGCACATCGACGCCGACTTCGATGATCGTCGTGGCTACGAGCACGTCCGTTCGATGGTGCCGGAAGTCGTCCATGACGCGTTCACGATCGATGCGCTTCATCTGACCGTGGAGTTCGGCGACCCGGCAGCCGGCCAGCGGGCCCTCCGCGAGACGGACGGCGGTGGAACGAACGCCGCGGAGGCCCTCGTCGTCGCCTGCGCCTTCGATGACGGGCAGGACGACGAAGGCCTGTTCGCCGCGCTCGATGCGGGCGCGCATGGAGCGGTAGACCTCGTCGGACTGGCTGGGGACGACCCAGTGGG
>CAXAVQ010000279.1:0-3903 GCA_963971985.1 uncultured bacterium | reverse complement strand
CCCCGCCCCAGCCGGCCCCACCAAAACATCGACGATGCGCCCGGAGACCGCGATCTTCGCCAGCGCGGCGGTCTGGTCATTCCCGAGGGTGTGCCCCTTCCGATCCGGGCGCACCGCGATCCGCTCGACCACCGCGAGGGGCACGGTCGGCCCGGTGGTGGTGCGGGCGCGGTCAAGGAGGCGGTCTTCGGCCGCCAGCAGGACTTCGGATGAGAACACGGTGGAGTGCTTCGGCCGGAACACCGATGTGCCGTCCGGTCGCCGGAACACCACCGGGCTCGACGCGAGTTCCGGTGGGGTCAGCCGGAGAGACGCGGCCTCGGCGGCATCCACGACCAGACCGACGACCGCCTCCCGATCCGTAGTTGAAACGAAGCGGTAGCCCATCGTCTGCCGGGCCGCCTCAGCCGTGAGGTTCCACCGGCGCCAGGTGGATCGCTTCTCGCCCACGACATCCACGACCGACTGCCCGAGGGACGCGATCACGTCCAACGGAATGTCGTCGGCGCGCAGCAGCAACGGCGTCTCGTTCGCCGCCACGCCCCGCGCCCACGAGGTCGCATCGGTGCCGAGTAGGCGGCCGGCGCGAACCCGCCACTCGGCCGTGAGGTCGGCGAGGGATCGCACCTGCTTGTCCGGTCTCGTGGTGAGGGTGGCTTGGGCGCGGAGCTTGATGATCGTCGCCGTCGACGGCTGACGACCATGCCGAGCCACGTACTCCGCGATGAGGCGGTTCTTCTCCGCGTCGATGTGTCGGGAGCGGGACGAGAACTCGGCCACCAGCTCCTCCGGCACCGCCGTCACCGCCCAGGCAGGGTTGCGATCACGCCCCATGTCGCGGGCCTCCCACTCCACACCGAAAGCGCGCGTGAGATGGTCGGCGAACACCGCCTCGTGCAGCTCCGAAAGTGCGACGGTCGCGGCGTGCATCGGGCGTCCATCGAGGGAGCGCCATTTGCCGTCGAGGATGGTCTGCACCTTGTTCGAGATGACGACGTGGGTGTGCAAATGTGGGTCGCCTGCGCGGGAGTCGTAGTGGTCGAACGCCGCAGCGATGAGACCGTGGACATCGACTTGTGCGACGGCTTCGTTGCGGGCGGTTGCGCCGGTGCGGGTGGCTGCAACCTCCCGTTCCATGAACGCAACCACCTCCGCAACCGCCGCATGATGCGCATCCGCGATCAACGCCTGGGTCCCCGCGTCCGCAACCGCCCACAACACGCTCGCGGACTTCGGGATGCTGAACGTGAAGTCATATCCGGCGACGGCGCGCCGCGTCCCGCGCACCGCTTCCTCGGCCTCGATCTGCGCGACCGCCTCCGCGCGGCTGGCCGGCCCAAGCGTCGGATCGAGGGCGGCGGTGCGCTCTGCGACGCGCTCGGCCACGGTCTTGTACGCGGGATAGGCAAGGCCGAGGGGGTCGCCGGTGACCGGGTTCCGGCCCATCCCGACCAGGAGCTGGAGCTGGGACTCAGAGACCTGATCGCCGTCCACGATGAGCCCGCTCAATGCGGCGACGCCCGCGCCGAGCCAACGCCCCGGCGGGTTGCCCTCCTCCGCGTAGTAGCGGGTCAAAGGCGTCGATAGCGACCTGTCGCCGTCCCCGGCGGCGACAGTGCGCAGGAGGTACTTGTACCCATCACCGGCGGACATCCCCCGCATCGACACTGTCACGCCAGGTAGGTGTTGTACGCGGCCCGGCGAACAAGAGATGAGAAACTTGCCGAATGAAACTAGACGAACTGCTGCAGGTGATGGATCGCGCTGCAGCGAATCTCGTCAAGCTTCAGGCGATCTGGGATCGCGCGCAGCCGATGATCCCGTCGAGCCCACAACGCGGCACCAGTCGGGAGTACGAGGACCTTCGCCGGGCATGGACGCCTTTGCTCGCCGGTCTTCCTCCTATCGACGGGTTCGCCGTCACCGAAGAACTTCCTGACATTGACGAGGTCGGGCAATCGTTTATTGACTACTTCGAGATCGGCGAGCCTGCCTTCGCGCTTATGACTGAGCTGGAGCAGCCTGGCCACCAACTCGATGAGTACCGGTTCAGGCTCGCCCAAGCACGCCGGCGAGCAATCCACGATCGCCTGGACGATCTCACCTCCACTATCAATGTGACACTTGGCCAGATCACCGATTCCGTTACGCGCGACTCATCAGACCGCGTGAGTGACTCAAGAACAGCGGTGGTCGAGGAGTCGATCAGCGAGATCGAGCGTCTACTCGGCGACACCATCGATCGAAAAGGACGATGGGGTGATCTTCACCGACATCTCCGATTCGGTCAGGGACACGACTGGCACGACATCGCCGAGATGGATTGGCCGTCCGTTCGAACGGACATCGAGGCTGCAAGCCTCTCCGAATCTGACCCATTGCCGGTACCAGCGATTGACCTCGGCGTCGCGGCTTCCGCAAGACCCTCGGGTGGCGCAAGCATCGGCATCACGTGGACAGTCCTGGATGACGACAAGTTCGAACGCCTGCTGTTCGATCTGTTGCGCGGCTTCCCCAGCTATCAGAATGTGGAGTGGCTGATGAAGACGCGAGCGCCTGATCGAGGGCGCGATCTTTCCGCCGAGCGCGTCATAAGGGACGACGGCGGAACGACGCGGACAGAGCGGGTCATTCTTCAAGCGAAGCACTGGACATCGAAGTCGGTTGCTCCTGCTGACATCACGAACACACTGGCCGCGCTGCCACTGTGGGAGCCGCCGGTCATCCGAACGCTAGTTATCGCCACGAGCGGGCGATTCACCACCGATGCTGTGGCGATCGTGGAGAAGCACAACGCCGAAGGGAAACTCCCGCTCATCGAGCTCTGGCCAGACAGCCGACTAGAGACGCAATTGTCGCAACGACCAGACCTGATCGCGAGCTATGGCCTTCGCTCGTAAGCAGTCGTCGAGATCTCCTCACTCTGTCAGGGCCAACTTGCTCGGCGGGGATCCGCTGGGCTCTCGACTCCCTCACCGCGGTGCAAAGTGACGAGGAAAGTGATGACGGCGCCCGCGGTGCGAACGACCATCACAGTTTCGGCGTGCGCAATCTCAGGTTCCGCGTATCGACCGTGCCTGCCACCCGGGAGCTGATTCGAGTAGGCATACAGCTTGTCGATCGCTTGCCGTAGCGGCGCATGGTAGCCGGGGCTATCTGGAAACAGGTTGCGTGCAACGTCAGAGAGAGTTGCCTTCGGACTTGACGCAACGATCTTCGCAACCGCTTCGAGTGCATTGATTGCGTCCGCGACGGCGCCCTCCAGGTTCGCCGGCTTGCCGCGCAGGTTGCGCAGCGCGTTGAGGTACTGCTTGCGGACAGGCTCGAACTCGTCCGTCAACGATGCAAGGGCATCGTCCTCGTCGTGTCGAGTTTCGAACTCGTCAGCCGCTGGCTCGTAGAACTCGAATCGCCCGCTTCTCATCTCATAAGCGATCCCACTTCGAGAGAGAGCGCGGTTCGCGGCCCGCTCGATGTCTGAACGAGCTTGCCCCCTCGCGTTCGAGAACTCCGCTTCCAGAGCCTCGTACACATCGATCCAGCTCATCTGATCGAGGATCGCCCTTGCGGACTCGTCCGCGTACGAATCACTCCAGATGTTCGCGTCAGGAAGCTGTTGGGTGTGATCGCAGAGGGCCCGGTAGGCAGCGAGTGAACTCTTCCCGCCGCCACTGACGACATTCCAGAGCACAAGACGAACAGCATCGCTGTCGCACTCCACCAACGTTCGCGAGGGCTCAGCGCGTGCGTACCCAAATCGATCTGCGAACGACATCGCTCTCCTCCCCGTACTGACAACATCTGCTCGCCCATTCTTTCGGAGTCTTCTTCGGATCACACCCGACCTTGACCTGCAAGACGCGTGGTGCCGCTGACGCGAGGTCGGCGACAACGGCGTCATGG
>CAXAVQ010000278.1:0-3907 GCA_963971985.1 uncultured bacterium | reverse complement strand
CTAAGGCAACGATCCGCTCACCCCGCAGAGACCTGATGGGAAGCCCGGTTTTCGACGAACTGGGTATGGAGCGTGACCCCGACAACCTGTACCTGCAGACCGTGGACTCGATGCTCCACGCCGCCGAGATCCTCGAACTGCCGCATCGCGTGCAGATCATCCTCGCGCAGCCCAAGAACGAGGTCATGGTCCACTTCCCCGTGAAGATGGACAACGGGCACCACGCGTTGTTCAAGGGCTATCGCGTCCAGCACAACAACGCCCTCGGCCCGTACAAGGGCGGCATCCGCTACCACCACCACGTCAGTCTCGACGACGTCAAGACGCTGGCGTGTCTGATGACGATGAAGTGCTCGCTGGTCCGCATCCCCTTCGGTGGCGGCAAGGGCGGCATCAAGTGCAACCCGCGCGAACTCTCCGAGGGTGAACTGATGCGCGTCACCCGGCGCTTCGTCTCCGCGATCGACAACATCATCGGCCCCGACATCGATATCCCCGCCCCGGACGTCGGCACCAACGCCCAGGTCATGGCCTGGTTCGCCGATACCTATATGGAGATCTCCGACAAGCCCAACGCCAAAGCCGTGGTCACCGGCAAGCCGGTCGAACTCGGCGGCTCGCTGGGGCGTGAGAAGGCGACCGGCCAGGGCGTGATCGACGTGCTCGCCGAACTCCTCCCGGAGATCGGCCTCGAGATCAAGGGCGCGACCTGCTCGCTCATCGGCTACGGCAACGTGGGCTCCTGGGCCGGCAAACTCTGGGCCGAGCGCGGCGGCAAGGTCAAAGCCGTCATGGACCACACCGGCGCGATCTACAACGAGGACGGCCTCGACGCGATCGCCCTCGACGAGCACGTGCGCAACCACGGCGGCGTCGCCGGCTTCGAGAACACCAAGCACGGTGCCGAAGCCATCTCCGAGGAGGACTTCTACTCCACGAAGGTCGACGTGTTCATCCCCGCCGCCCTCGAGCAGATGATCACCGAGGACAAGGCCAAGCTGATGAACTGCAAACTGGTCGCCGAGGCCGCCAACGCCCCGACCACCCCGGCCGGCGAACGCGTCCTCCAGGACAAGGGCGTGGAAGTGCTCCCCGCGATCCTCTGCTCTGCCGGCGGCGTGACGGTCTCGTACTTCGAATGGGTCCAGAACCGCTCGAACCAGTACTGGGATCTCGAGCGCGTCGACGAAGAACTCAACCGGCACATGGTGCTCGCCGCCCGCCGGGTCCAACTCGCGCGACACCGCTTCGACGTGGACATGCGCACCGCGGCGTACATCGCGGCGCTGGAGCAGATCGGCAACGTCTACAAGCTCCGGGGCATTTTCCCATAAGTGAGCATTTTTTCATAAGCGCTCTGGCCCCAGTAGATATATCTGTATACTCAATGAGTATTCAGATGCCCCCCCCCAAAGAGTCCGCAGCGGCCAATGCCCTGCGGGCTCTTTTTTCGTGGATCCAAGGGCAATTTCTTCCCGGCTGGTACCTGAGTCACATGTAACCGTACGGTGACATATTGCGAGCGTTCACTTCGCGTGAACTCCTTCGCAAAGTCGCAACTTTGTGCTTGGCGAGTGCGTTTGCTTTCTGTACGGTATAGATGTGATCGCCCCGCACTCCACCTTCGACCTGCTGCGCCTGCGCGTCGCCTCCGGTGTTGGCCCGGTCATCGCGCGTCGGCTGCTTGAGCATTTCGGCTCGGTCTCGAGCGTCCTCGACGCATCGGCACACGAACTGGAAGCCATCGAACGCGTCGGCCCGGCCCTCGCCCGAAAGATCAGGGTCGGCCTGCAGCAGTCCGCGGGCGAGGCCGAGAAACAGATGCTCAGTGCCGAGCGTCTGGGCCTGACGGTCATCGGCATCGGCGAACCGGGCTACCCGCCCCTGCTCGGGGCCTTACCCGATGCGCCGCTCGTGCTGTTCTGTGCGGGCCGGCTCGAGCGGGCCGAACCGACCTGGCGCGTCGCGATCGTCGGCAGCCGCAAGTGCACGCCCTACGGCATCGAGCAGACCGAACGGTTCAGCGCGGCTCTGGCGTCGTCTGGGCTGTGCATCGTCTCGGGTGGCGCGCGCGGGATCGACACATCCGCGCACCGCGCGGCGATCCGCGTCGGCGGGCAGACGGTCGTGGTCATGGGCTGCGGGCACGAGCACACCTACCCGCCCGAGAACGCCGATCTGTTCGCGAAGATCGTCGAGGCTGGCGGCGCGGTCATCTCCGAATTCACGCCGAACACGCCGCCGGCGCAGGAGAATTTCCCGGCGCGGAACCGGATCATCTCAGGGCTGAGTCTGGGCGTGCTGGTCGTCGAGGCCCCGCTCCGGAGCGGGGCACTGATCACCGCCCGGGTCGCGGTCGAGGACCACGCGCGCGAAGTCATGGCCCTGCCCGGGCGCGTCGACTCCCCCGCTTCCGCCGGTTCGCTCGACCTCATCCGGAGCGGCGGGGCCGCGATGGTCACCGAGCCGAACCATGTCCTCGAAGCCCTCGAAACCGCTGCCCGCCTGCAGCACGCCGGTACCCACCCGACGTTCTTCGATGCGGGCGTGCCCACGGCATCACCCGCCGCGGCGCGACGCACGCCCGAGCCGGCGACGCCCCGGTTCGACCCGACCACGCTGAACCCGGTGCAACGCCAGATCGTCGATGCGCTCCGCGAGCCGGCCTCGGTCGAAGACATCGCCCGCGCGACCGGGCTGGAGGCCCATCGCATCCGGGCCGAGGTCACGATGCTCGAACTCCGCCGGATCGTGGATCGCCGGGGCAATGTGCTGGCACTGGTCGCGCGAGCGGACGGTTCGTCGACCCCCTGACAAAATCCTCTCAAATTTTCATCAAAGGGCTTGGCGTCCGCCCGATGATCGGGTATTGTTCGAAACAAGGCCCGTTTGTTTGGGCCTCGTGCGGTAGAAACCGCCTCTCATTCACCGACGCCGGCCCCCTGCCGGTGTCCCAGACCCGATTCGCTGCGGAGCGGCGAGTGCAGATCCACCGGTCGAGCCGAGCGAAGCCACGCGAGGGTCGTCAGAAGGTCAACGCACCATGACGCAATCTCCCCTGCTCGTTCTCGGCCCCGGCGGCAGTTTCAGCCGCGCGTACGCGCCGGCATCACCGAGCCGTCGCGCCGCAGCCGGCGGCTCCAGCGAGCGCCACTCGGCGGATTCCCACGGCGGTGGCGCCCCGATGTGGCGTCGGATCCGGCGTGCCATCGGCTTGGAGCCGGTGGACCAGCCCGAGCCGGGCCCCGTGGAAACCACCGATCGGGTCGACCTGTCGATCCATGCCCGCACCGAGGGCATGCTCTACAGCGCGGACCGCCAGCTCCGACGCCAGCGCCTCGTTTTTCTCAGCACACGCGCCCTGTCACAGGGGTTATCCCGGGAATTGGCCCGCTCACTGACCACCCAGACGTCGACTTCCGACGACGCTTTACAACCCGCTCCGGAGACCTGTTCGTATGAATCTGACGCCCAAGCAACTGACCATTCTGCGTCTCATCCGCGACTCGCGGGTCCGCTCTGGCTATTCGCCGACGATGCAGGAGCTCGCCGACGAGCTCGGCGTCAGCAAGGTCACCGTGTTCGAACACGTCGAGGCCCTGATCAAGAAGGGGGCGCTCGTCCGCGAGCCGAACAAGGCACGCTCTTTGTCGATCGCCAGCAACGTCGCGTTGCCGGATGAGGAGAAGCCCGTCAGCTTCCCGCTGATCGGCAAGATCGCCGCGGGATACCCCATCGAAAAGTACGAGGACAACGACGAACTGAACCTCGCCGAACTGTTCGGCCCTTCAGTCGGTCGCGTCAACACCACGTTCGCCCTGTGCGTGGATGGGGATTCGATGCGCGATGAGGGCATCCTCGACGGCGATTACGTCATCGTCGAACGGCGCGACACCGCACGCAACGG
>CAXAVQ010000277.1:0-3909 GCA_963971985.1 uncultured bacterium | reverse complement strand
CGGCAGATGTTTGTCGAGGGCACGCTTGTACTTCGCGCACGCCTCGCGATTCACGCCGACGACGAACGCCTTGTAGCCCAGCGGCATCACGTTCTCGCGGAAGTGCTCCGCGATGAAGGCCGCGACCTTCTCGATCCGGTCATCCGCCGTCAGGAAGGTCCGGATCCCCACGGCCCGGTCGAGCACCTTGTTGAGCTCCTCGACATCCGTCACGCCGTCCGCCGCCGCCAGATCGAAGAACTCCTTGTCGAGCAGGTCGAGTGATACCTGCATCTCGCTCGGGGCCATCGTGTGCTTGATGGGCAGCGTCGTCTCGTCCTCGATCGATTCGCGGATCGAGTACTTGTCCAGATACCCGGTCTCGTCGTCGGCCCCGAAGATCTTGAACGTGCCCTCCCCCTGCGAAGTCTTGGCAATGGGCGTCCCGGTGAAGCCGATGATCGTCGCCTTCGGCACGGCCGCCATCAGGTAGGTGCCCAGGTCCTTCGCCACCGATCTGTGCGCCTCGTCGATGAACACATAGATGTTGTCGCGGCCGTTGCTGTCCTTCCGGATCTCCTCGAACTTGTGGATCATCGAGATGATCAGCCCGCGGAAGTCGCTATCGAGCAGCGTCTGCAACTCGGCCTTCGTGTTGGCCCGCCGCACCGGGATGTCCTGCTGCTGCACCTCCCCCAGCAGCCGGTCGACCCACCGCCGCAGCTGACCCTCCAGCTCGATACGGTCCACGACGACGATCACCGTGGCGGTCTTGAACCGCTCTTTGTGCTCCAGCACCATCCTCGCCGCCGTCAGAAGCGTAAAGGTCTTGCCAGACCCCTGCGTGTGCCAGATCAGCCCCCGCTGGCGATCGCTGTCGAGGCAGCGCCCGACAACCGCATCGATCGCCCGCCGCTGGTGCTGACGCAGCACCGACTTTCGCGTCTCCCCGTCCTTGACGTAGAACAGGATCCACGACTGGAGCGTCCGCAGAAAGTCCGTGTGCTCGAAGAATGCCTGCACGGCGAACCGGTACGACTCCTCCGGCTCCTGCTTCCAGCGGGCCATGTCCCGCCGGCTGGCCTGCCAGGTCACGCCGTACCAGTAATCCAACAGGTGCGTCGCGTTGAAGAGCTGCGGGGCCGCGAGCAGCTCAGGCGTCTCCATCTCGTACCGCTTGAGCTGCTTCACGGCCCGCTCGACCGCGTCGCGGACGGTCGGGTTTTTGTGCTCCACGATGCAGACCGGGATGCCGTTGATCAGGAACATCACATCGGCCCGGTTCCCCTTGCGCGCGGGCGGCTTGATCTTCCACTCCCAGGTCACATGGAACGTGTTCTCACCGGGCCGCCCGAACTCGACGAGCTTCACCGGCCGTTGCCGCTTCTCCTCCTCGTCGTACCAGCCTCGTTCGCCGCGCAGCCACGACAACATCTCGCGGTTGCCCTCCATTGTCTGTGGCAGGGCATCGAGCGTCTCGATGATGGACCGAACCGCGTCGGGCGTCAGCCAAGGGTTGAACTCGACCAGCTTCTGCTCGAGTACCTCACGCAGGAAGGTGCCCGCCTCGCCGCCGCGGAGCGTCAGCGCATCTTGCGGCGTGAGCGACGTCCAGCCGATCTCCGTCGCGTGCTTCACCATCGGGAACTGCACGGTCCCGGCCTCGCTGATCCGCACATCGGTCATACCAAGGCCTCCTCTGCTGACGGCAATGCGGAAAGGTCAAGGTCTTCGACACTGAGCTCGCTGCTCATCAACCCGTGAAGCAGTGCCTTGAAAATGTCCTCAAGAACTAACTTCTTGTCGCGGTGGAGGTTTATCTTCCGGTCGAGCGCGTCGAGGATATCGGCAATCTCCTGCTGTTCGTCACATGTCGGTGGTACGGCGACTCTGAACCCACGAATGATGTCAATGTTGAGGTTCTGCTGCTGGCCTCCGTGAGCAAGCTGGCGGAGGTCGTTGTATTTGTTGGTGAGAAGGTGATAGAGGAACCGGGTATTGATGCGGTTGTTTAGCGGCTGAACCGCCGCGCACGCCTGGTTGCAGGTCGCCTCAATTCCCAGTATTGCCACGCGTCCACGGGTTACGCCCTGGCCGAACATCGCGATTAAGAGGGTGCCCGGAGGCAGGAGCTTCGCTGACGAGTTATCTAAACCGGCCTGCGTGATGTGCTCCGCAGTGCTCTGGATCACTGAGTAGTTCACTTCGGCAGTCTTGACCCAGGGGATAGTCCCGCCATCCCAGAACTCGGGGATCGAGCGACGCGGTGTACCTCCGCCGGCGATGTGGTGATCATCCCCGAGCCGCCGAACCTCCCAAGTCGCGGGGGCTGGCCCGATCTCGGTTTCCTCCAGCGCATCAGCTCGGAGCCCGCGGGTGAACAAGTCTGCCGCGATGCTCCGCTTTAGCTGTTGCGTCGTTGATTCTGCCTCCGCTTCGGCGAGAGCGGCCCGCTCGATGAAGTACAAGGCTTCGGCAACCCGTCCTTGAGTACGTTCATCTGGTATCCACCCTGTGAGGGAGTAGACGTCCTCTCGGTTCAGGCCCGGCACGGCGCTGTGGCTGTTTAGTCCGGTCAGGCCGGAGTGGCGTAGCAAGTAGTAGAGAAAGCGCCAGTTATGGCCCTGCTTGTTAATCACGTAGTACGTCGTATCGATCGGCCAAAACGACTCGCTGGAGAAGGCGACCTCACCCACCGACCCCTTTCGCCCAACGATGATCCCAGGGCCGTCGACCGCGGACTCGTCATGCGTACCCACTTGTCCGTTGGAACCGAAGACCGGCACGGCACCTGTACGGCGTTTCGCCGCCGGCAGAGATTTGCCGTAGGCCAGTTCGATGTGGTCTCCGAGCATCACTGCCTCATTCATCATCTTGACTCCAATCGCCGCAACATCGAGAAGACGGAGTCGTCCACATCGCTGAGCGTGGAAGAGAGTGCTCGGAGCGTTCGGATCAGCTTCGGCACGTCGCCGACGTCATCGGGAGCTGAGGTGGCGATCCACCGGCTTGGGCTGAGGTTGTAGTCCGCCTCCTTAGCCTCCTCACAAGTGATCACTGCTACCTCTCCCTCCACTGCATCGCCCCGATTGAACATGTCGGCAACGAGCTTCGGCACATGGTCGGCCAAATAATTCTTCGGTCGCCCCTTCCTGACGCGCATGCTCGCATTAACGAGCGTGACCTTGCCCTGACGGGCCTTCGGCTTCCGTTTGTTGAGTACGACGATGACTCCGGCTGCGGTGGTGTTGTAGAAGAGGTTCTCGGGAAGCAATATCACGCCCTCGATCAGGTCCTGCTCCACGAACCACTTGCGGATGTTCCGTTCCTTGTCCTCGTTCTTCGAGCCTGAGCCCCGCGTCACGGCACCGGTATCGAGCACCACCGCGGCCCGGCCGTTGTCGTTCATGCAAGCCAGCGTGTGCTGGAGCCAAGCCCAGTCGCCGCGCCCGGTCGTCACGCCACCCGCTCCTCGGAACCGATCGAACGCATCGTTCGTGAAGGTCTCCGTGGAGAAGGGCTGGTTCCACATCGGGTTGGCGACGACGAGGTCGTACGACTTCACACGGCCGTCGGCGGTGCGAAACTTCGGGTTGATCATGGTGTCGCCGCGCTGAAGCTCGACATCCATGTCGTGGATGATCGCGTTCATCCGTGCGACCGCGTAACTCTCGGCCTGGAGCTCCTGTCCCGTGAGCTTCAGCGGCACCTTGCTCGTGGGGTCGAGTTCCCGCGCGACGAGCTGGAGCTTGATGAGCAGTCCCGCCGACCCGCAGGCGTAGTCATGGCACTCCTGCCCAGGCCGGGGCTTGAGCAGATACCCCATAAGGAAGCCCACATTGGTCGGCGTGAAGAACTCGCCCGCACTCTGCCCCGAGCCCTCGGCGAATTTCCGGAGCAGGTACTCGTACGCCCGCCCCAGGAAGTCCG
>CAXAVQ010000276.1:0-3939 GCA_963971985.1 uncultured bacterium | reverse complement strand
CGGCGACCGCGATGACGCGGGCGTAGTCGCAGATCTTGCTCGCGCGCAGCCGGAGCGGGTAGCCGCTGCCGTTTTCACGCTCGTGGTGCTGGTACACCGCGCGCCGCACCGACTCGGGGATACCCTCGATGTCTTCCATCAACACCACCGACCACGTCGGGTGGCGGAAGACGCGGTTCACCTCGGTCTCGGTGAGCGGGCGACCGGCGGTGCGGATGTCCTTGGGGATCAGGGCCATGCCGAGGTCGGCCAGCATCGCGGCGAGCCCGACGCGCCGAACATCGCGACGGCTCCAGCCGAGGCGAGCACCGATCGCGATCGAGAGTACGCCGGTGCTGTAGGCGTGGTCGGTGAGGTAGTCGTCGCCGCGCGGGAACAGCAGCGAGAGCTGGGTGTACTGCTGCGGGTACTTCACCAGCAGGTCGATGAGCTCATCGACGAGTTCCATCGGCTGGGCGACCGGCGTACCGACACCGGCGAGGCAGCGCGAGTAGATGTCGCCGAGCGTCGCGACGCGATCGGCCCGGAATCCGGTGAGCTTCGCGCTGTCCGGCCAGGTGTGGTCCTCGCTCGGGGCGAGCTCGATCGGGTCGGGGCCGGGTGTGACGCGGAGCGGGATCGACGACCAGATGTGATCCAGATCGGCGACGATCGAGTCGGCGAGTTTCATGCGCGCGGCCCGATGGCGCCGGGTCTCGCGCGATTCCCTATTGGTGTAGGCGCCCAGCCGGTACGCCCGCTCGTGGACCGGTTCGGTCTCCTGCCCCTGCTCGACCGGGAGGCGACCGCCGACGGTGACGATGTCTGCCTCCGGGCGCTCGCCGGCGAGCGCCGCTCGGTGCTCGGCGAGGATCCGGGCGGAGCGCATCTCGCTGGCGGTGTCTGCGAAGAACAGGTTCCACTGCGGCCCTTCCGGACCCTCCGTCGCGGCCAGGTCGCGCAGGGCTTCGCACATCGCGGGCGACAGCGTAATCCCCTTGCCGACGAGCTTGATGCCCTGACGGGTAAAGATCGGGCGCTCGAGCGTCATGCCGCTCTCGATCATGTCTGGCTGGATGGGTCGGACTGGCACGGGCGCGTGGACCTCGGTCGGAGGGAATGCTCCAACCGTCGGTATCGGCGGGTCCGATACCCGGATTGAGCAATATCGCGCGGTGTCGCGGGTCCGCCGGCGGGTTATTCTTGGTTCATGACCGACGAACGCCGCCCAAGCCACCTGCCCCGCCATTGCCTGACGCTGGAAACCGTATTCAGCGCCCACGCGATCGTCATGCGCGGCGAGCGCGAGCCGGTCCATGGGCACGACTGGCGCGTCACCGTGCGCATCGGGGGTGACACCCTCGACACAGACGGCCTGCTCGTGGACTTCCACAAGGTGCACCACGACCTGCAGGCCATCATCGAGCCATGGCACAATCGCAGCCTGAACGAGGTCGAGCCGTTCGACACGGTGAACCCCACGGCCGAACTGGTCGCGCAGACCATCGGTGAGCGCCTTGCGACCACGCTGCCCAATGGCGTGCGCGTGGTGAGCGTGCGCGTGACCGAAGCGGTCGGCTGCGCTGCGGAGTACTGGGCGTAAGGAGCGAGCAGAAGCCGCTTCCTGCCGGTCGCGGCTGGTTCGGGCGCTCAGCCCTTGCCGGCCTGCTTGGCCCACGAATCCTTCAGCGACACCGTGCGATTGAACACGAGGTGCTCGTCGGTGCTGTCGTCGTCCAGGCAGAAGTAGCCCTGGCGTTCGAACTGCACGCGCGTGATGCCGTCGGCGAAGGCGGTCTCGTTCTCGCCCGGCTTCCAGTTCGGCTCGAGGTAACACGCATCAAGCACGTGCAGCGAGTCGCGGTTGAGGTTCTCGAAGAACGTCCAGTCGCCGCCGGCGTCCTTCGGCTTGCGATCCGGCTTCTCGACCGAAAACAGACGGTCGAACTGGCGCACCTCCACCTTCACGGCGTGGTCCGCCGACACCCAGTGCAGCGTGCCCTTGACCTTACGTACGTTGCCCTCGGCGTCCGGGGGCGGCGAGTCGCCGCCTCGGGTCTGTGGGTCGTAGGTGCAGCGCAGTTCAATGACGTTGCCCGCCTCGTCCTTGATGACCCCTTCGCACCGGATCCAGAAGCCGTAGCGCAGGCGGACCTCGCCGCCGGGCTTCAGGCGGAAGAACTTCCTGGGGGCCTCCTCCATGAAGTCGTCGCGCTCGATGTAAAGGGTCTTCGTGAACGGCACCTCGCGTGAGCCAGCCGACGGGTCCTCGGGGTTGTTCACGGCTTCCAGCCACTCGGTGCGACCTTCGTCGCCTCCGTCGCCCCAGTTGGTGATGGTCACCTTGAGCGGGTCGAGCACGGCCATGCGGCGCGGGGCGACCTTGTTGAGGTGCTCGCGTGCGGCGTTCTCCAGTCGCCCGATGTCGATCATCGCGTCGAACTTGGTCACGCCGATCTCGTCGCAGAAATTGCGGATGGACTCGGGCGTGTAGCCCCGGCGCCGGTAGCCGGAGATGGTCGGCATGCGCGGGTCGTCCCAGCCGGAGACCACGCCGTCGGTGACGAGCTTGAGCAGGTTGCGCTTGCTCATCACCGTGTAGGTCGGGCGGAGTTTGGCGAACTCGATCTGCTGCGGGTGGACGATGGGCTCCCCCCACTGCGAGCCGGGGCCCCGCCCCTCGTTGATCGCCTCGATGAACCAGTCGTACAGCGGGCGGTGGTCCTCGAACTCCAGCGTGCAGATCGAGTGGGTGATGCCCTCGATCGAGTCCTCGATGCCGTGGGCCCAGTCGTACATCGGGTAGATGTGCCAGCTGTCGCCGGTGCGATGATGGTGGGCGTTGAGCACGCGGTACATCACAGGGTCGCGCAGGTTGATGTTCGGCGAGGCCATGTCGATCTTGGCGCGCAGCACCTTCGAGCCGTCGGGGAACTCGCCGGTGCGCATCTTCTCGAACAGGTCGAGGTTCTCCTCGATCGCTCGGTCGCGGAAGGGCGAGGGCGTTCCCGGCTCCTTCAGCGTGCCGCGGCTCTCGCGGATCTGCTCGGCGTTCTGGTCGTCGACGTAGGCCTTGCCCTTCCTGATCAGTTCGACGGCGTAGTCGTACATCGTCTCGAAGTAGTCCGAGGCGAACTTCGGTTTGCCCGCGAAGTCGAAGCCCAGCCACTGCACGTCGTTGGTGATCGAGTCGACGTAGCGCTGCTCTTCCTTGGCCGGGTTGGTGTCGTCGAAGCGCAGATTGCAGGAACCGTTGTAGCGCTCGGCGAGGCCGAAGTTCAGGCAGATGCTCTTGGCGTGGCCGATGTGCAGGAAGCCGTTGGGCTCCGGGGGGAAGCGCGTGCGCACCTGGCCGCCCCACTTCCCGGAAGCGTTGTCGGCTTCGATGATGCGTCGGATGAAGTGGGCCGGGGCGTCTTCGGTGTTGTCCGCGGGAGCTTTGGTCGCGTTTGCCATGTGAGACTGTTTCTTTCGTATGCACGAGTCAGACCCGCGCTTCAGTCAGCAAGAGCTTTCTCCAACTGATCGATATCCATAACCATGACCGACGAGCCGTAATTGATCAGGCAACTCGAAGGACCGGAATCCGATGCCTGAGCGCGCCGCAACTCGCTCTTCAAGTCCTGACGCTTGATCTCAACAAACCTGATGTCAGTATTGCCCTGAGCCCCGACGAGCTGTTGCAGAGCCTTCCCGAGGCGCTGCTCATCGGTGAAGAGCGCGAATGCACTGCCACCTTCGACCGGCACCACAGCGGGCACGGGACGTCCGTCCTGCTCGGAGCACAGCATGTAGTACGGATTCATCTGGCCAAGCCGGCGCTCCAGGCGCGCCCACCCGGCGGGGTGATTCTGCGCTCGCACGCCGTCCACAAAGCGATCAAACCATTCCATCGGCAATCGATCGAACTGATGCTCGTACATTGCGGGCAGATTCGAGATCGGCGCGAAGTACCCGCCA
>CAXAVQ010000275.1:0-3946 GCA_963971985.1 uncultured bacterium | reverse complement strand
CCAGTCCATGCCGTAGTACTCCTCGATCAGCGCGAACGAGGAGATGCGGATGCCCTGTTGCGAGCAGCGGAACGCCTCCTCAAGCGTCGCCTCCGCCGAGGCCTCGCTGGGCGGGTAGATCAGGTTCAGGATCTCCGAGCCCGGACCGGCCTTCGAGGTCGTCAGGTGGGCGGTCGGCTGGCCGTCGGTGATGATGAAGATCTGCTTGTTCTGCGCACCCTTGCGGCTCAGCTGCTGTCGAGCCAGGCGCAGGGCGTGGTGCAGGTTCGTGAAGTGCGGGTGCGTCTGGTCCGCCTGGTCCAAAGGCACACGCACGCGCACCTCCCACTCGCGCGTCGTCACCGGCTTGGGCATCACCAGCGCCAGATCCTGCTCCCGGATCGTTTCCGCGGTCGAGGCGAAACCGATGAACTCCACGCTGTCCAGCGGGAACTTCTCGCGGATCATCCCGGCCATGCCGAGCGCCACCCGCTTGGCCGCGATGTGGCGCCCGTAGCGCATCATCGAGCCCGACAGGTCGATCAGGATGCACAGCGCCGAATCTGTCGAGGACTCCACGTTGTGCAGCTCGAAGTCGTCCGCCTGAAACTTCAGCGGCAGTTTCGGCGTGCCGGTGCCGGTCGGGTTCTCGCGCACGGTCCGCTGGATCGTGTTGCGCAGCGTCGGCCCGAGCGCGAGCTCCGAGAGCGGATCGCCGAACTGGTACGGCTTGGTCCCCTCGCTCCGCTCGCCGGCCCGCCCGGGGTCGGCCGTCGGGTGCCCGTCGCGCACGCCCGGCTTGAGGTTGCGGAAGATCTCCAGGAACGACCGGTGCTGCATGCCCCGGAGCATCCGCGGCGTCATCTTCAGCGACCCGTCCGCCTCGCGCTCCAGCAGCCCCGCCTCGATCATGTCCTCGATCAGCTGGGCGATCTGCGCCTCGGGGTGGTCATCGAGCGCATCGAGCCCGTCCTGGCCGTACTCCACGATGAAGTCCACCAGCCCCGGCGCGGGGAAGAGTTCATCGGGCGAAAGAAACTTGCCCGGCCCGTCGCCGATGAGTTCGCTGTAGGTGACCTTGCGCGCCATGCGAGATCGTAGGCGCGGATCAGCCGCCGTCCGGCTCAGCGCTCTCCCCACTGGTCGAGGAGCATCTGGAGGTCGTTCTCGTCGACCGCGCCGTCGAAGTCGATGTCGCCCGAGAACTCGTAGGTTCCGCCGCCGCTCATGCCTCTGATCACGATATTCAGGTCAAGGGCGTTCACTTCGCCGTCTCGGTTGAGGTCGGCGAGCGGGTGAGCAGAGTCGAGGGATTGCCGGATGATGGCGATTTTGAATTCGACATCGGGATCGTCGACGAACTGTGCGACCGCGAAAAGAGTTGTGTTGAGTGGGTTCTGGCCCACATGCTTCCAGAAGGGTTGGATCGGGCGTACCGGATCACCGGGGAGGGTGAGGAAATCGCCGCGAGCATGCACAAGACGATATCCACCTTCCAGCGACCAGGCGATGTGTCCAGGGTTGGAGTAACCGATGGTGTCCACGCTAAACACAAATGTGCCGTCGTGAGTGATCGTTCGACGCAGCGCGCTATCGAACTGTGACTTGATCCCATAGCCGCCAGAGTACACACCGAGTTGCTGCGCTTGACCGGTCGCGACGACCGGTCTCCACTCATGCTCTAGGCCGCTAAAGAACAGGGCGTGGGATGTGAACTCGACCTCGGGATCGGTACCGCGCCAGGCTATCACATCACCACGGTTGTTTGTAGAAAGGATCGCCTGCACGGAACTGGAAGAATCGAATGGCGGGAAAGCGTCGAATGTCTGGTTGTCGAGAAATCGTCGGATTTCGTCGCCAAACTTCGCGATCGTCACCTCGTGCAAGCTGTTGCCCACCAATCCACGCAGGGCCGCGAAGTACCCATCCTCGATGGCATGTCCTCGATACTGGGAGAAAACCAGCCTCTCAGAGCCGTCAGCAAGTGCGGGGAACTGACCGCGAGAGCACTCAAATTCTTCATGAACCCCTTCCGCATCGACGCGTGCGTAGAACGACTTCCTTGTCTCGCTCGCCAACCCGAATGGTGTCAGGATCGAGCCGTCCGTGAGTGGTACGACAAACCGTCCGGAGGAGAGCGCCGGTGTGCTGTTCGTAAGCGGGTTGTCGAGCAGATTCGCGAGCAGAACGACTTCACGCCCTTCGAGTCGCCAACCGATCTGGCCCGGGGTTCCGGATATGGATCCGATGCCTCCGACCGGAAGCGAGAAATCCGTCTGCGGCTGCGAATCGAAGCGCACGGAGAGGTCGCTCCCATCGGGCAGTTCGTGCCACTCCAAGCGTAGAACGGGGTGTATCCCCTCGTCATCGATATCAACGATCCAATCCCCGCTGAGCGAGACATCTGGCGAACCAAACTGAAGTCGTGCCAGGGTTCGGTAGCTTCCGTCAGAAAGGAACGCCGAGCGTGACTGCGTTTCCGTCGGGAACCCAAAGAGTTGAACTTCGCCGTTCGGATAGCCAACGATCGGTGATACTTTGGTCGCCAGTGCTCTGAACGTACCGTCTGGCTCCTCTCGCACAACGGCCAGTCCGCCGTCGACTTCGATGTACGGGAATTGTGGCGTGTCTGAGTACGCCACGATCGCGGCGAGTCGCCCGTCCTCGCTCACGGCCAGCGAGTTCAGGCAAAAATACGTCCCGAGGTTCCCCACGTACTTCGTCTCACCATCGATCTCGATCGGCATGCCCGAGTAGAGCAGTACTTCGGCGTCGAGGTCGATCGGTGGCCGAAGTGCTGTAGACATGCCTCCGCGATCGGTTACCGATGGAACTCCAAATGCGCTAAGGCGTTCCGAGTTGATCGGGTTGTCGGGTGCCCCGCCCACAACGCAGGCAACCAACGTCGAAGTCAGCAGCAATCCCGGCATCCTCGTCTCCTCCGGTCATGGACGCCGGCAGCCACCGCGCGTCGCAGGGAACGCATCCCTATACGACCGGAAACCAGACGGGTTCCATGCGATCTCGCGCCGAGCGTTACTCGCCCGAACTCGACTCAAGCTGCAGCGAGGCCAGCGCGGTCGCTTTGTCGGGGGCGAAGTCGAAGACCTTGTCCAGCCCGGTGAGCATCATCACCGACCACACGGCGTCGCGCGTGCCGGCGATCTTCAGGCGTGCGCCGTGACCGTTCACCGCCTTGCGCACGCGCAGCAACTGGGCGATGTTCGACGAGTTCAGGTATGTCACATCCGCCATGTTCACTACGACGCTGGAGTGACGCGTGTCGCCGTTCTGCTCAAGGCGGGCCAGCAGCCCGTTGAGTTCCTCGGACAGGCTCGGTTCGTCGGCCAGGTCGCAGACGATGATGTTGTCGGACCAGTCAGTCGCCATGGCTATCTGCTCCCGGGTCGCCTCGCCGACCGGTCAGAGGATCTCGATCACCTCGAAGCGGAGTTCGCCGCGCGGTGCGTCCACGCGGATGGTCTCACCGATCCGGGCTTTCATCAAGGCCTCGCCCATCGGGCTGTTGGCGGTGACCTCGGTCACGTCCTCCGGGGCCGAGCCGGAGGCCTCGCCGACGAGTAGGAACAACTCCTCATCGCCGTACTTGAGATCCTTGAGTTTCACGGTCGCGCCGAGGAACACCATGCCCTCGGGGATCGCGCCATCGCTGATCACCGAGGCCTTGTTGATCCGCTCCTCGAGGCGACGGATCTCCGCCTCGTTCATGCCCTGGTCCTCGCGGGCGGCGTGGTATTCGGCGTTTTCCTTCAGGTCACCGAGCGCGCGGGCCTCTTCGATCCGCTTCGTGATCTCCGGGCGCTTGGCCATCGCGGCCTTCAGCTTCTCCTGGAGTTTGACTTTCTCGTCGGCGGTGATGACGTCCATTTCTGCGCACTCCGAAAACAAAACCGTGGCTCACTGGCCACGGCGGGGGTTCGATCTACTGGGAACTCACTGTAGCCGA
>CAXAVQ010000274.1:0-3996 GCA_963971985.1 uncultured bacterium | reverse complement strand
TTCGGCGACGAACGGCACCGGCGTTCGCGTGAGCAGGCCCTCCAGAACGCGGCGGAACTCGGCACACGCCTCGCCGCTGCGCGACGAGCCCCATGCCACAACGAGCACATCCACGCATAGGCGCCCTGCGCGTCCGTGATCGCAGCGCCGAGCCCCCCGCTCTCTCTTTTACCGCCCGCCCGGGACAACGTCCCCGGCGGGCGGTTTCCTCGCGCATTTGAAAAGCGACCTACCATCCGCGGGCCGGACCGGTGCCCACCAGCACAGGCATCGCAGCCAAACCGAGGCCCAGGGAACAATCATGCAGCGCAAACGATCACGCACGGTCCTGAAGTTCCTGCTCATCGGCACCGGCATCGCCGGCATGCTGATCGCTGCACTCTTTGGTCTGGCCGGAGTCTTGGGGCTGCTCGGCGTTTTGGCAGATGTCGGACCGGACGAAAACCGACAGTGGGGTGTGCAGGCCCTGCGGATCGCCTCAGTGCCTTTCGGCATCGGTGTGATCGCCCTGATCGGAGTTTTCCTCATCCGGAAATCAGGCCAAACCGTCTCTGGACCGCAACAGCAGAACTAGTTGCCGGTCACCCCTCGCCATCAAAGCCGGTCTGTTCGATCGCCGCTTTCAGCGTACTGACGAGCCGCTCAATCTTGCCCTCCTCCTGTACGGCATACACATGCCCGGTCCGCGCGAAACCCGGCGCAACCTTGGCAACCGCATTGGAGAACGCCTCCCCGGTCCACATCGCCGTCGTATTCGCGCCAAGAACAATCTTTCCGTGTCGAGTCACCCAGGCGTCTTTGGAGACGACGATCTCACCGGCCTCCTTCGACAGGCGATAGATCTCGTTGTAGCCCGGCTCGAGAACGAACAGACTGTCTCGATCACGAAACAGCGTGCAGCCCAGTTCGCCGACCGGCCCGACCTTCTTGAAACTCTCCACATCCGCTCCGCGCACCTTGTGCGCAGCCGGCGTCACGTACACGCCGTTCTTGTCGGAGAACACATGATTGGCATACAGGCGAAACGACGCGGCATCGAGATCGTCGCGCCCGCTTGTCGTGATCCAGACCAAGTCTTTATCCACGGCGTACGGAACATCGCCGAACGTCCGAAACGTGTCGGGGTCAGCCCCGATCAACCGCGTGAATCCCCAGTACACATCGTCCTCATCGCGATAAAACGCCTGGTCAAGATGGCGAAATGTCTTCGGGTCTGCATTCTCCATCGGAATGTGGTTGTAATAGACCGTGTTCCGGTCTCGCCAGACGAAGTTCGGGGTCACGACTTCAGCGGTCGCCGGATCGGCAGCCGGAAAAATCTCGTCCGCGCGGAACACATGTCGCGCATCCCGCGCCAGATCCAGATCGAGCGCCTCGAACGTAGCAGGGTCCGCGCCGACAATCTCGACGATGCAGTACCAGCCCGGGCTGATCCACTTGTAGTACACCGCGAACTCGTCCTTCGTGTACTGCTCGCTGAGCACCTCGAAGCTCGCGACATCGATATCGTTCGCCGGCTGCACCCGACGCCCAAGACGCTGCTCGAACCGGTGAAGATCCGCACGACCGGCCTGGTCAATTCGCTCGTCGTTGAAGTAGATAAAGTCGCCACGGCGCTCGTAGCCGTGCCCCAACCGGATCGGCTCAGGCTCATCGGCCCGGTCCTGCAGCGCGAGCGTCTGCGACGGACCCGACGCCTGCAACTGCGAGAACCCCAGCCCGGTCATCGCGAGGCACGCGAGTGCCGAACCGAGAACGATGCTCCGTTGAGCGTTGAGCTTCATTTCACAACTCCCGGAAAGAGACCCATCGAGCGGACAAGGCAGACCGCCCATCCTTCAAACTACAAGTCATTCCCGCTCCGGACGCCGCCGTTTCACGCGCCCCCGCGAATCTCACAAAGCAAAGAAAAAACCAGCATCCCCGCAAGGGAACGCTGGTCTTCGACCCTAGAGATGTACACCTAGTGGTTAACGCCTGCGCCGCACGAACGCCAGGCCACCCAGCCCCAGCAGCGCCGTCGCGCCCGGTGCCGGGATCAGCGTCATCCGGTACGCCCGGATCTCGCCGTCGATCAGCGCCGTACCGACGATCGTGCCGTCCTCGGAAATCCCCATCGCCGACGAACTCGTGTTCATCGAGATGTCCCAGCCGCTGTCCGCCGGGATCAGGTCCTGCAGGCGGTACGTCTGGTCGCCGTCGTACAGGAACGGCACCGCGAACTGACCGCTCCCGATGCCCACGACCCAGCCGTCCGAGTTCACGCCGCGCGCGCTCGCCATCGACGTCCCCGCCGGCAGCGGGATCTCCTGGCTCGCGCCGCGATCGGCGCTCCAGATGAACGGCGTCGAGCCCGACTGGTTGAACGAGCTCGACCCGACCACGTGCCCCGCCTCGCTGATGTCGAACGCGATCGCGCCGTTGTCGCCGGGCAGCGGCGGCACCTCGGTCAGCGTGCCGTTGTTGATGTTGTAGAGCAGACCGACGTTGCGCGAGAGCACGTTAGGGTCCGTGCCCGTCCCGACCGCGAAGCCCGCGTTGTTGACCCGGAAGGCCGTCGTCATCGAGGCCCCGCCCGACGTCGTCGCCGTGATCTGCGTCACCGCCCCGTTGTTCCAGTACGCCGCCGTCTCCGAGATGCCGCCGCCGAGCGAACCGACCACGTACCCGCCGTCGTTCACATCGTTCGCGCGCCCCACACCCGTCCCGTCCATCGACAGCTGCGTCACGTTCCCGTTGGTCCACATCAGGGGCACAGCGCCCGAACCGAACGACGTGTTCGCGCCCACACCAACGACCATCCCGCTGTCGTTCGCCCCGTTCGCCACGCCGTACGGCTTGCCGTCAAGGTTCGGCAGCGCCGTCAGCGCCGAGCCGGGGTTCGCGTAGAACGGCACGTTCGTGCTCCCGAACCCGCGCCCGAAGGCCACGCCGCCCGGCGAAACGCCGAAACCCTGCGACGCGAAATCGCCGCTCTGCACCAGGCCCAGATCCTCGATCTGGTACGCCGGAGCCGCCATCGCCACCGGAGCCGCAAGCCCCGCCGCGCAGATCAATGCGAACGTCTTCATGGTCACTGTCCTCTTCTTCTCTTCTCGCGATCGTTCATGCTGTCATCAGAAACGCCGACAAGGCGCCCTCACCCACAACGTACACCAATTCCGCTCAAGGTGTAAATAATTACGCCACGAACCCCGAAATTATCTCGCATGGGCCGATTCTGGTGGTACCCTCACCGCACACCACGTGGGGAAACCGTGAGCACCGCCCAGAACACCATCCAGACCGGGCACGACGACATCAGCGACTGCGCCCAGCAGCTCCAGGCCGCCTTCCAGGACCTGATCGACACCCTCTCCGAGCTCGATCAGGGCCCCTCCGCCCTCGGCCGGCGCCTCGGCGTCAACCGCGTCATCGTCAGCCGCCTGCTCAACGCCGTGAAACGCCCCGACCCCCTCGAGGCCCTCCAGAACCTCCCCGGCCCCGATTCCCTCCGCGCCGTCGTCGCCGGTGCTCGCGACACCGCCTCCGTCTCCGAAGCCGCCATCAACCGCGCTACCGACTGCGTCGACCGCTTCCAGTCCCTCATCCGCGACCGCTTCGGCACGCGCAGCGCACTCGACGCCGCCATCAGCGACGACAGCGCCACCCTCCGCCAGCGCTTCGAGGAGAACGCACGCTACGAGATCTACAACGGCATGCGCCGCGTCCTCGGCGTCGAAGGCGACACCTGGCTCACCTCCATGATCTTCTCACCCCCCGACGGCAACGACCCCGAAGAAGACACCATCGCCGTCACCACGCTCCACGGCGTCCTCGGCATGCGCCGCCTCCGCGCCGAAGCGCCCGTCGTCTTCACCTTCGGACCGCCCTACCGCTCGCCCGACGCCGACCCCGACCCACTCGCCAGCCCCATCGCCCTCCAGGACCTCTACACCAACGCCCCCGCCCCCCTCGAAACCACCGTCGCCGGAGGCCAGCTCGTCCACCGCCTCG
>CAXAVQ010000273.1:0-4003 GCA_963971985.1 uncultured bacterium | reverse complement strand
CGACGCCGTGCCGATGCCCGGGAACTCGACCGAACGCACCAGCGACCCGTCCGTCCGGTACATCCGCACCCGCGTCGACGCGTCTTCCAGGTACGACGCCACAAACTGGTTCCCGACGAAGTTCACGCCCGTCAGCACCGACTCCGTCTCGGGGATCACCGTCTCCCAGTCGGCCTTATCCGGTTCTCGGATGTCCACCGCCACCAGACACCCGTTCGGTGCCTCGTAGTTCGTCAGGAAGTAGAACACCGGCCCGTCGTTCCCGACGAACGAGTGATCGTTCTCGAAATCGCCGATGAGCGTCACCGGGTAGCCCAGGGGCTCGGTGAGGTCCTTGTAGAGGATCATGTTCTTCGAAGTCGCCTTCGACACGCCGATCACCAGGTACCGACCGTCCTCGGTCGCCGAGGCGTAGAAGTTGTACTCCGGCTGGTCCGGGTTCTCGTAGACCAGCACGTCCTCGCTCTGGTCCGTCCCGATCCGGTGGAAATACACCATGTGGTCCGTGTTTCGTCCGGTGAACGCCTCGCCCTCGCTGGGCTCCGGGTAACGCGAGTAGAAGAACCCGCTCCCGTCGCGCATCCACGACGCTCCCGAGAACTTCACCCACTCCAGCCGGTCATCCAGGTCCTCGCCGGTCTCCAGATCGCGCACGAAACCGGTCCGCCAGTCGGAACCGCCCTCCTGCACGAAGTACGCCATGTACCGCCCGTCCGGGCTAAAGAAGGTCCCGGCCAGCGCCGTCGTACCGTCCTCCGAGAACGTGTTCGGGTCGATCACCACCCGCGCCTCGCCGTCGAGCGATTCGCCGGTCGTGTACAGCACCGAGTGGTTCTGCAGACCGTCGTTCTTCGTGAAGTAGTACCGGCCAGCGTTGATGAACGGCGAGCCGTACCGCTCGTAGTCCAGTTTCTCCATCAGCCGCTTG
Organism: uncultured bacterium; assembly: GCA_963971985.1. Lineage (GTDB taxonomy): Bacteria > Planctomycetota > Phycisphaerae > Phycisphaerales > UBA1924 > JANSXG01. The sequence continues at coordinate 3,075 of CAXAVQ010000273.1, read as the reverse complement.
CGGATCGCCTCCCGGTACGGGATCTCCTCCAGCACGCCGAAGGTCACCTCGTTCTGCGCCTCGACCCAATCCGCGACCTCCTCCGACTCGCGCACATCCGCCTCGAGCCAGCGGTACGGGTCGGCCACCTCGACGCCGTGGTACACATCCACCACATCGACCTTCTTCGTCTCCGGGTAGTCGATCGGCGCCGTCGAAGCGCACGCCACCGCGCCCAGCATCCCGAACCCCGCACAACCGAACAGCACGCTGTACTTCATCGCTCGCAGTACTCCTTGAACAGTCGCCGGTCTCACTGGACCAGGCCCTGTGTCAGTCTCATGAACGCCGTTTCGAGGTTCACCGCTTCCTCGCTGAAGCTCGTCAGCCGGAACCCCGCGTTGATCAACCGGTTCGGGATGTCCGAGATGCTGTGCACCATCGCATCGTCCACCGTCAGATGGATCACCGTACGCTGATCTTTCCCGCGCGCGAACGCCCCGCTCGTGTCTTCCTCAACGAGATCCACCTGCTTCACGCCCGGCACCTGGTGCAGCATCTTCGCCGCCTCTTCGGTCCGGTCGGCCACCGTGATGTGCAGCACGTGCTGCAGCTTGGCCTTCTGCATCACCTCGCGCACCGAACCGTGGAACACCATGTTCCCCCGCTCGATGATCCCCACGACGTTGCACAGCTCCGCCAACTCCGAAAGGATGTGGCTGGAGATGATGATCGTCTTGCCCATCCGCTTCAGCTCTTTGAGCAGTTCGCGGGTCTCGATCCGCGCCCGCGGGTCCAGCCCCGACGCCGGCTCGTCCATCAGCAGCACCTTCGGATCGTGCAGCAGCACCCGCGCCACCGAAAGCCGCTGCTGCATGCCGCGTGAGAGGCTGTTCACCTCGGCGTTGGTCTTGTAGGTCAGGTCCGTCAGGTCCAGCACATCCGCGACCACCCGCTTGCGCTGCCCACCGTGGATGTCGTACGCCGCCGCGAAGAACTCGAGGTACTCGCTGACCACCATGTCCTCGTACGCGCCCATGAAATCGGGCACATACCCGATGATCGGGCGGATCTGCCGGTTCTGGTAACCCACGGTAAGCCCGTCGATCATCGCCTGCCCGCGCGTCGGCTTGAGCAGCGTCGCGAGGATCTTGATCGTCGTCGTCTTGCCCGCGCCGTTCGGCCCGATGAACCCGAAGCAGTCGCCCGACTCGATCGTCAGGTTGAGGTTGTTCAGCGCGACCAGCTCGCCGTATTCCTTGGACAGGTTGATCGTCTCGATCATCGCCATGCTCAGTTGCCCCCTCCCGCGCTGCGGGATTCTTCCTCCGGAACCAGACCCTCAAGACGCAGCGGGTCCGCCTCCAGCGGGAACACCCAGCGCACGACCGTCCGCCCAGACATCTCAAACTCGTTGCCGCCCACCTTCAGCGGCGTCGGGCACGCGTCGACCACCTCGCCCGTCACGATCAGGCACGGACGCAGCAGGTACTTCGTCAGATCGAGACCGTGCGTCGTGCGCTGCAGCGCGACCGTCGGACTCGCCTGCGCCAGTCCGGCCAGATCCGGCCCCGGGATATGCCCGAGCCAGTTCGCCAGCGACAGGCCCGCCGCCGTATCAACCGTCGGCACCGCGGAGAAGGTTGAACTCGCCGGCAGCTGGTTCCGCAGCCGCTTCTGCAACAGTTCATCCCCGACGATGCGGTAGGCGCTCAGGTCCATCGGCTGGCCCGGCGCCCAGTCGGCCCCGTCGCTGAGCGCCGGGTTCTTCCGCCACGCGTACGTACGCGTCCGCGGGTCCTGCCCGCGCCCCGCTCCCTTCGAGTACGAATCCACCATCGCCTGCTCGCTCACCGGTCCGAGGTTGAGCACGATCGTCACGTTCGTCAGCGGCCCGGGCAGGTTGTGCACCAGACTCCCACGCAGCCCCTGCGCCGTCGCGATCGGCCGGTCCGCCGGCGTCGGCGGGAACGGCATCTCCCAAACGGCCGGACCCAGCCAGTCCGCCCGGAACTGTTTCACCGTCGATCGCGTCGGCACCGTCAGGCGCCACGGGTCCGCAGCGCTCATCACGTAACTCCGCGCATCCGGGAAGGTCACGGTCGACGTCTGGTCGGGCGACTTCCACGGCATGATCGCGTTCGAGTTCGTGTCGTCCGCATCGCCCACCGACACCGCCCGCTCGTCGTAATCAGGCAGCAGCACCGACACCCACGTCCGCGTCCGCTGCACCGACTCACCGTACACGCCGTCGATGAACGTGATGTGCTCGCCGCTCACGCGCACCGGGCTCAGCGCACGGGCGCCGATCCAGCCGATCAGGGAGAACACCGCCGCCGCGCCGACAAACGCCACCCACGCCAGATGGCTCTTGCCACGCCCCTTCAGCAGCGCGAACCCGCCCGGTCCCGCCACGATCCAGTACACCGCGAAGACCACGATCGCCAGGAGCAGACCCACGCCCACCGCCGTTGACCGGTTGATCGCGTTCGCGACGAACGTATCGACGAACACTTCCTGCCCCCGTGTCGCAAGCGCCTGCAGCCGGTTGCGCATGTCGTTGTCGCCGACCTCGGTCGCCGCCGGAATCAGGAACCGCTGCGAGAACAGCCGGTGCCAGAACTGGTCCGCACGCAGGTCCGACCCGCCGCCGAGCGCCCGGTTGCGAAGGTCCAGACCGATCACCGTCACCAGCCCCGCGCCGAGGTTGCGCGTCGCGACGACCGCACCCTCGCGACCCTCGATCACCACCCCCGCTTCCGATCGCTCCGCCTCATCGTCGGGCGTAAACACGTAGCCGACCGTCCGCTCGGGGAACTCACGATCGTTCTGAGGCCGGGTGAACAGGTTCCGGAACTGCCCGAGATCAATGTCCTCGCGCCGCTCGAACTCGCCCATCGGAAGCACATCCGAAAGCGGGTTGTCCGGGGAGAACCACTGCGGGTTGATGATGTCCGGCACCACGACCAGGTGCCCGCCGCGACGCACCCACTCGCGCAGCGCATCCGCCCGACCGCCGGCCAGCGCCCGCAGGTCGCCCTCGCCCCACACCAGAATCTCAAACGGCGCGAGCCCCATCCACCGGTCCGGCAGGTC
>CAXAVQ010000272.1:0-4018 GCA_963971985.1 uncultured bacterium | reverse complement strand
TCACGAGCATCGAGAGCGCCCGCGTGCGCTTTGAGCCGATGAGCGAGGCCGTCATCGAACTGCAGCGCCTGTTCGGTCATCGCGGCAGCGATACATGGCACATCGCTTTCTGCCCGATGGCCTTCGACAACAAGGGTGCCCGCTGGCTTCAGCGAGGTACGGAGATCAGCAATCCCTATTTCGGCGCGTCGATGCTGACATGTGGTGACATCGGCGAGGCCTTCGAGCCTCTCAACGCTGACTCCATGAACGGTGAAGTGGAGGGTCACGACCATGAGTGACACCACGCCACGCAATCCGCAAGCCACACCGCGCGGGCCGCTGAATGCGCTGATTCGGTTCTGCCTGGAACAGAAGCTGGTGGTGGCGATCATCCTGGTCGGTACGCTCTTCTGGGGCGTGCTCGTTGCGCCGTTTGATTGGGACCTCGGGGGCCTCGCCCGCGACCCGGTGCCCGTCGACGCGATTCCGGATATCGGCGAGAATCAACAGATTGTGTTTACCGACTGGCCCGGTCGAAGTCCACAGGACATCGACGACCAGATCAGCTATCCGCTGACCGTGGCGATGCTCGGCATTCCCGGCGTGAAAGACATCCGCAGTTACTCGGTCTTCGGGTTCTCATCGATCTACATCGTGTTCGAGGACGGAATCGACTTCTATTGGTCGCGTTCGCGCGTGCTCGAGAAACTCAACTCGCTACCGGCGGGTACCTTGCCGACGGGAGTGTCGCCCGCGCTTGGGCCCGACGCCACGGCACTTGGGCAGGTGCTCTGGTACACGCTCGAAGGGCGCGACTCCAATGGCAACCCGACGGGCGGCTGGGATCCGCACGAACTGCGGTCGATCCAGGACTTTATCGTCAAGTACAAGCTCGCCGGCGTCCAGGGCGTATCCGAGGTCGCGTCCATCGGCGGGTTCGTGCAGGAGTACCAGGTCGACGTGAACCCCGACGCGATGCGGGCGGCGGGCGTATCGCTCGGGCAGGTCATCGGCGCGGTCCGGCAGAGCAACATGGATGTCGGCGCTCGGACCATCGAGGTGAACCGAGCCGAGTACATCGTCCGTGGGCTCGGGTTCATCGTATCCATTGAGGATCTGGAGCAGGCGGCCATTACCGCGCGGGATGGGCAGCCGATCCTGATCAGAGACATTGCGAGTGTCTCGCTGGGTCCCGCCCTCCGGCGGGGCGTGCTCACGAAGGCCGGCGAGGAGGCGGTGGGCGGCGTCGTGGTCGTTCGCTACGGCGAGAACCCGATGGCGACCATCCAGCGCGTCAAGGACACGATCGCCGACACCGCCTCTGGTTTGCCGTCGAAGGTTCTCGCCGACGGCACCGAAAGCCGCGTGACGATCGTTCCCTTCTATGACCGCTCGGGCCTGATCCGGGAAACGCTCCAGACACTCAATTCCGCGATCTCTCAGCAGGTGCTGGTGACGATCATCGTCGTGGTGCTCATGGTGATGCACCTGCGCAGCAGCCTGCTTATCGGCGCCATGCTCCCGATCACGGTCCTGATGACCTTCATCGGGATGAAGCTTTTCCGCGTCGACGCGAACATCGTCGCGCTCTCGGGCATCGCGATCGCGATCGGGACGATCGTGGACATGGGCATCGTGCTCAGCGAGAACATCCTCAGGCGGCTCGACGAGGCCCAGGCCGACGGGGCGAACCGAGAGCCGACCATCGAGACGATCTACCGCGCTACGACCGAGGTCGGCAGCGCCGTGCTGACCGCGGTGGCCACCACCGTCGTCAGCTTTCTGCCGGTCTTCACGATGGAGGCCGCCGAGGGCAAGCTGTTCAAGCCGCTGGCATACACCAAGACCTTTGCGCTCATCGCCTCGATCATCATCGCATTGACCATCCTGCCGGCGGCGGCACATGTCCTGATGGGGTTCCGGCTCCGGGCCGGGGCGGTCCGCACGGCGGCAGCCGCTGCGCTTACCGTGACGGGGCTTGCGCTCGCGATCTTTGTTCAGCCGCTCGGCGGGCTGATCCTCGCGGCGTTCGGCGCGTTCTATCTCGCCCGGCCGTGGCTGCCCAAGATTGTCGCCCGGGGCCTCCAATGGTCGGCGAATCTCGTGGCGGTCATCGTCGTGCTCGTCGTCCTGGCCGGCGCGTGGGAGCCGCTCGGCCCCGAACCGGGAGTGGTAGGCAATGCGGTATTCATCGGAGTGATCGTCGGCGGGATTTTGCTCGCATTCTGGGCCGTGCGTCTGGCATTCCCGCATGTGCTCGCGTGGACACTGCGCCACAAACTCATTGGACTCTCACCAGCTCTCCTCGTAGTTCTGCTGGGCACGACGACATGGCTCGGCTTTGATCGAGTTTTCGGATGGCTGCCGGACTCGATCCGCAGCAACGAAACAGTGGTCGAGATCGCGCACGCTTTCCCCGGACTGGGAAGCGAGTTCATGCCCTCGCTGGATGAGGGCGCGTTCCTCTACATGCCCACCACGATGACGCACGCTTCGATCGGCGAGGCGACGGACATCCTCAAGGAACTCGACCGCCGCATCATGAGCGTGCCCGAGGTCGAGATGGCCGTGGGCAAGATCGGTCGTGTCGAGAGCCCACTCGACCCCGCGCCGATCTCGATGGTCGAGACGGTCATCCAGTACCAGAGCGAGTACCGCACCGATGATCAGGGCCGGCGCATCAACTTCCGCTACGACGACGCGGCGGACGAGTTCGTCCGCGACGAGCGAGGCGACCTAATCCCCGACGAGGATGGCCGCCCATACCGGCAGTGGCGGGACGAGATCGAATCCCAACAGGACATCTGGGACGCGATCGTGGCGGCGGCCGAGATGCCCGGCGTAACCAGTGCGCCCAAGCTCCAGCCGATCGAGACGCGGATCGTCATGCTCCAATCGGGCTTCCGCGCCCCGATGGGAATCAAGGTTTACGGACCAGATCTCGAAACGATAGAGTCATTCGGGCTGGAGCTCGAGCGCCTGCTCAAGCGGGTGCCGAGCGTCCAGCCCGCGGCCGTCTTCGCCGACCGCGTCGTCGGCAAGCCCTACCTTGAGATCGACATCGACCGCGAGCGGATCGCCCGCTACGGGCTGCGCATCGCCGATGTTCAAGAGGTCATCGAGGTGGCCATCGGCGGCAAGCCGCTGACCATGACCGTCGAGGGGCGGGAGCGCTATCCCGTCCGGGTGCGCTACCTCCGAGAGCTGCGCGACCAGCCCGAGACGCTGGGGGACATCCTCGTGCCCACGCCGATGGGCGCGCAGGTTCCCTTGCGGGAGCTGGCCTCGCTGGAATACCGACGCGGGCCGCAGATGATCAAGAGCGAGGACACCTTCCTCGTCGCCTATGTGCTGTTCGACAAGATGCCCGGCGAGGCGGAAGTGTCGGTTGTGCGGGACGCTCAGGCGTTCATCCAGGAAGCGATCAGTTCCGGCGATCTCGTGGTGCCTGCGGGCGTCAGCTACGAGTTTTCCGGTTCGTACAAGAATCAGGTCCGGGCCGCCAAGCGGATGAGCATCGTCCTGCCGCTCTCGCTGGCGGTGATCTTCCTCCTGCTCTACTTCCAGTTCCGCAAGGTGGGCGTCACCCTGATGGTCTTCAGCGGGGTGTTCGTCGCGTGGGGCGGTGGGTTCCTGATGCTGTGGCTCTACGCCCAGCCGTGGTTCCTCGAAACCTCGCTGCTGGGTACGAATCTCCGCGAACTCTTCCAGATCCGGGAGTTCAACCTGAGCATCGCCGTCTGGGTGGGGTTCCTCGCGCTCTTCGGCATCGCCACCGACGACGGCGTCATCATGGCCACCCGCATCGAGCAGTCGATGGCGGAAAGCAAGCCTCAGTCGATCGAGGCCATCCGAAAGGCCGTCGTTGATGGTGGACAGCTCCGTATCCGTGCGGCTGTCATGACCAGCGCCACCACCATTCTCGCGCTGCTCCCGGTGCTTACCAGCACGGGTCGCGGCTCGGACATCATGGTTCCCATGGCCATCCCTTCGTTCGGGGGCATGGCCGTCGCGTCCATCACTTGGTTCGTCGTTC